>NZ_JBSFVR010000116.1:0-20905 GCF_053592415.1 Streptomyces sp. NPDC002690
CCCGACACCCCGATCCTCACCACCGACGCCCGACACCGCTCGGACGCCAAGAGCGCCCTCATCACCCTCGTCGAACACGCCCTGATGGCCCGGCTGCGCTGACGCCGGGTACGGCCCCGTACGAGGAGAAGCCCCGATCCCCCGGTTGTTCACCGGAAGGTCGGGGCTTCTTTTCGCGTGTGTTCGGACCCGGTCCAGGTGCGTTCGGACCCGGCGCCGCGTGCGTACGGACCCGGCCACGGCCCGTACGGACCCGGCTCCGCGTGCCCGTGCGGCCCCGCACGGGCCGTGGCGGCTGTTTCCGGCCATGCAATGGCCCCGGCCGGGACACTTCCCGGCCGGGGCCTCGTGCGGTGCCCGGAGCGGCCCTCCAGGGCCTTGAGGGGCGTTGTGGGCGGAGTGGGTGGGATGTCCCCGCCGCGCCGGGGGTCCGGGACCTCGCGGTCCGGCCTCCGGAAGGGTGGTCAGCCCTGCCAGCTGTGCGGGGCGCGGAAGCCGGGGGTGCGCTCCAGGCGACGCCATCCGGCCGTGTCACGGCCGCCGCGGACGGGAGCGGGCTGGGCCGCCGCACGGGCGAGCAGCACCGCGGTGATGGCCGCGAGCTCCTCGGGGGCGGCGTGGCCCTTCTCGACGCGCAGCACGGACTCGGCAGAAGTGACGCTCATGGATGTCTCCGTCTTCTCGGCAGGGTGTCGTTCCGGTGCGCGGGTACCGCGCGGGCCGACGACTACTGCGGGGGGTTGCCGTGCTTGCGGGACGGCAGGTCGGCGTGCTTGTTCCGGAGCATCGCGAGCGAGGCGATCAGCACCTCGCGGGTCTCGGCCGGGTCGATGACGTCGTCGACCAGTCCGCGCTCCGCCGCGTAGTACGGGTGCATCAGCTCGGCCTTGTACTCCTTGACCATGCGGGTGCGCATGGCCTCGGGGTCCTCGGCCTCGGCGATCTGGCGGCGGAAGATGACGTTGGCGGCACCCTCGGCTCCCATGACCGCGATCTCGTTGGTCGGCCAGGCGTAGGTCAGGTCGGCGCCGATGGACTGGCTGTCCATGACGATGTACGCGCCGCCGTACGCCTTGCGCAGGATCAACGAGATCCTCGGCACGGTGGCATTGCAGTAGGCGTAGAGCAGCTTGGCGCCGTGCCGGATGATCCCACCGTGCTCCTGGTCCACGCCCGGAAGGAAGCCGGGTACGTCCAGAAGAGTGATGATCGGGATGTTGAAGGCGTCACACATCTGGACGAATCGCGCGGCCTTCTCGGACGCCTCGATGTCCAGCACACCGGCCAGGGACTGCGGCTGGTTGGCGACGATGCCGACGACCTGGCCGTCCATCCGGGCGAGGGCGCAGATGATGTTGCGGGCCCAGCGCTCGTGGATCTCCAGGTAGTCGCCGTCGTCGACGAGCTCCTCGATGACCTTGTGCATGTCGTACGGGCGGTTGCCGTCGGCCGGCACCAGGTCCAGCAGGACGTCGCCGCGGCGGTCCGCCGGGTCGTCGCTCGCCACCGTCGGCGGGTTCTCGCGGTTGTTCGAGGGCAGCATCCCGATGAGGTAGCGGACCTCGGCGATGCAGGTCTCCTCGTCGTCGTACGCGAAGTGCGCCACGCCCGAGGTCTCGGCGTGCACGTCGGCGCCGCCGAGGCCGTTCTGGGTGATCTCCTCGCCGGTGACCGCCTTGACGACGTCCGGGCCGGTGATGAACATCTGCGAGGTCTCGCGGACCATGAAGACGAAGTCGGTGAGGGCGGGGCTGTACGCCGCGCCGCCCGCGCACGGGCCGAGCATCACGCTGATCTGCGGGATGACACCGGACGCCCGGGTGTTGCGCTGGAAGATGCCGCCGTAGCCGGCGAGCGCGCTGACGCCCTCCTGGATACGGGCGCCGGCGCCGTCGTTCAGGGAGACCAGCGGCGCTCCGGCCGAGATGGCCATGTCCATGATCTTGTGGATCTTGGTGGCGTGGGCCTCGCCCAGTGCGCCGCCGAAGATCCGGAAGTCGTGCGCGTAGACGAAGACCGTCCGGCCGTCGACCGTGCCCCAGCCGGTGATGACACCGTCGGTGTAGGGCTTCTTGGACTCCAGGCCGAAGCCGGTGGCCCGGTGCCGCCTGAGCTGCTCGACCTCCTTGAACGAACCGGCGTCCAGCAGGAGTTCGATGCGCTCGCGGGCGGTCAGCTTGCCCTTGGCGTGCTGCGCCTCGGTCGCCCGGTCGCTCGGGCCGCGCCGGGCCTGCTCGCGCAGGGCCAGCAGCTCTGCCACCCGGCCACGCGTGTCGCTCGGCTCACCCGGGATTTCGTCCACAACGGTCATGTACCGACCCTACGAATCCGGCGGCGCAAATACCGCCGTCGAATCCGTACAGTCTCCTGACCGGTTTCCTGGCGGGGACCGACAGAACCCTCGCACCATGCGTGCGATCCACCATCTGGGACCCACCCCGGCTTATAGGGTTCCCACAAGTGGGGCGGGAGAGGGTCCGGGCAGCTCATGCAGGGGTCGAGCCTAGTGGACCACCCCCTCCGACGGACAAACGGCCACCGCGGTCACGCCCTTCCCCGGGGCCTCCCCCCGCTTCCCCGGAACCCTCTGCCGGCCTTCCCCCAGGGCTCCTCCGGGGCCCCCGGGGGAAGGCCCGGCAGGGTTCGGCCACCCTCCCTCCTTTCGCCTCTTGTCACCTCTTGACCGGATCGACGGCGAGTCACCCCTTCTCAGGCGTCAACACGGGCACCATGAAGACGAGTTGTGAAGAAATCCTGATTCTGAGAGCGCTCTCAGTCACACCTCTTGACGCCTGTGACAGGCGTGGTGAAAGTGGTCCGCACCACAGGGCGGCCCCCACCGTCCGCACGGCCCGGCCGTGCTCCGTCCATCTCCCCCCACCCCTCCGGAGCTCCTCGTGATCTCTCGTCGCACCTTCCTCACCGGCGCGGCCGCCTCGGCCGCGGCGCTCAGCTATCCCGTCTGGGGCAGCACCCTCTCCCCCCGAGCCTCGGCCGCCGCCGCGACCTGCGAGCTGGCCCTGGTGAACCGCTCGCTGCCCGGCACGGTGCGCGCGTACGTCACCGGTCACGAGCAGGGAACCGATCGCTGGGTGCTCCTGCGCGCGGACGGCAGCCTCTACCGGCCGGACTCCCCCGCCGCGGCACAGACCCCTCTGCCGGTCGACTGTTCGATCCCGCTGAACCCGTCGGGCGGGGCTCCGGTGGTGCTGACGCTCCCGCAGATGTACGGCGCCCGGGTGTACTTCGTACGCGACGACACGCTGGACTTCTACCTGAACCCGGGCCCGGCGCTGGTGGAGCCGGCGTTCGCCACCTCGACGGACGCGAACTACGGGCGGACCTGGTCCTTCTGCGAGTTCACCTTCAACCCGCAGCAGCTCTACGCGAACATCAGCTACGTCGACCTGGTCACGGCACTCCCGATCGGGCTGACCCTGGAGGGTGACTCCACCCACACGGTCGCCCCGCTGCCGGACGGCGCGGTGCAGCGGATCGCGGACGGGCTGATCGCTCAGGCGGCGGCGGACGGGCAGCCCTGGGACCAGTTGGTCACCCGGGGCGCGGACGGGCAGGTGCTGCGGGTCGTCTCACCGCAGAACCTCATGGCGCCGTATTTCGACCGGCCGGACCAGATGCCCTTCCGGGACCTGTTCACCGCGCAGATCGACCAGGTGTGGGAGAAGTACCGCTCCACCGATCTGCGGATCGACCTGCAGGGCGGCCGGGGCGTGCTGGCCGGCCGGGTCAGCGGGGACGACTTGGTCTTCGACGGTGGCCACACCTTCACCAAGCCGGTGTCGAAGGACATCTTCACCTGCAACCACGGCCCCTTCACCAACAACCCCGCCGACTCGGACGACAAGAAGGCCCTGCTGGCGCGGCTGGCGGCCGGGTTCAACCGCTCGATCATGCTCAGCCACCCGGACCAGCCGAACGGCACCACCACCGCGGACTACTACCAGGAAGCCGTGACCAACCACTGGTCCCGCATCGTGCACGCCAACAGCCCGATCGGCTACGCCTTCCCCTACGACGACGTGCGCCCCGACGGTCAGCCGGACGTCTCGGGCGCCGCGAACGACGGCAACCCCCGGCGCTTCACGGTGAGCGTCGGATCCTGACCCATTCCGAGACCCCCACGGCGCGCGTGCCCCCTCTCCCGACGGCGGGAGAGGGGGCACGTGTGCGTGGAGGGCCGGGTGTGCGCGCCGGTCAGCAGCCGCCGCAGTTGTAGTAGGTCGTGTCCCAGTGGTTGCCCTCGTTGACGTAGATGTTGCCGGAGGCCGCCTGGTACTGGGCGTATCCGTCACCGCGGAGCCCGATGTAGGTGAAGGTGCCGGTGACGTAGTTGTTCAGGCAGGTGTTCTTCGCGAAGTCGAGCTTGTAGCCGTTCCAGTGCGAGTAGGTGCCGCTCGCGTGGCCCGTCTCCGTACCGCCGGTGATGTTGATGGCGCAGCCGGTGGCGCTCTTCAGGGTCTGGGCGCCCTGGGCGGTGGCCAGGTTGAGCTGGTCGAAGGAGGTACAGGTCGAGTTGTTGCGGTCGGAGCAGCCGCCCGAGGAGGACCAGGTGATCCCGGACGAGCTGAACCGGGCGGTGGCCTGGGCGTGGGTGAGCTTGGTGGCGGCGTGGGCGTCGGTGGCACCGCCGAGCACGCCGACCCCGGGTGCGAAGAGAACGCCCAGCACGAGGGCGAGGGCGGTGAGGGCGGAGCGGAGCCTGGGGCGGGTCAACATGGGGGGTCTCCTCCTGCTCATGACAACTTCGGTTCACCGCGCGGCACGGGGGTGAATCAGGGAGCACCGCGCGGCGCGGCATGGCGATACTGCCCGAGTTCTACGCGCGTCCGCCAGACCGCGTCCGTGGCGATGCGGTGAATCCCCGGGGGCCAGCGGGACGGCCGACGGCGGGTGAGGCCGCCGGGACGGGCCTCCGGGAAACCGGTCGCGATCGGATGTTGAAGTTTGAACTAAACAGGTCTACAGTCGAACTCGTTGAAGGTTGAACAAACCGAGGCCTTCGACTTCGAGGAACACGTCTCCCGAGGAGGAGCCATGGCTCTGTTCAACCGCAAGTCCGCCACCACGACCGCTGTCGCCGAGAAGCCCGCTGTGGACCCCGCGCTCGCCGCCCTGACCGGCACCTACACGATCGACCCGGCCCACAGCAGCATCGGCTTCACGGTGCGCCACGCGATGGTGACGAACGTGCGCGGCTCCTTCGGCGAGCACGAGGGCACCCTGGTACTGAACGGCACCGACCCGCACCACTCCACCGCCTCCATCGACGTCGAGATCGCCAGCATCGACACCGGCATCGCCGACCGTGACGCCCACCTGCGCAGCGGCGACTTCTTCGACGCCGAGGCGTTCCCGAAGATGACCTTCCGCTCCACCACCGCCGAGCAGCTCGGTGGCGACTCCTACCGGATCACCGGCGACCTCACCATCAAGGACGTCACCCGCCCGCTCTCCATCGACCTGGAGTTCAACGGCTCGGCCACCGACCCGTACGGCAACCAGCGTGTCGGCTTCGAGGGTGGCGCCACCATCCTCCGCTCCGACTGGGGCCTGACCTGGAACGCCGCCCTGGAGACCGGTGGCGTGATGGTCAGCGACAAGGTGAAGCTGACCTTCGACATCTCCGCGATCAAGTCCGCCGCCTGATCCCCGCGTCACCCGAGCGCGCCCGTCTCCGACTCCCCACAACGGGGAGTACCGGGGCGGGCGCTCGCGCGTGTACGGGCGGTACGGGACCGGATGGCCCGGCCGCGCCCTGCCCGGGTCGGCCCGGGTCACCCCGTGCGGCGGACCTTGAGCGCGTTGTCCGTACGGGTGGTGGGGTTGCCGTCCGGGTCGTTCTGCACCCGCTCGTGCTCGTCGCTGAGCAGCACCTGCCACTCCCCCGGCGCCGGCTCCAGCTGGGCCAGCACCTCGTCGGGGGTCGGGAAGCGCACGGCGGGGTCCGGGTTCTTCTCCCAGTGCGGGAAGCCCGCGTGGCCGACGACCAGCAGGATCCCGCCGGGCGCGACGGCGTCGGCCGCCCGTCGCAGAATGCGCTCCCTGGGCAGGTCCCCCATGGAGTGCAGGAACTGCGCGGAGACCAGGTCGTACTCCCCTTCCGGGAAGGACACCCCCAGGTCGTGCCACTGCCAGTCGATCCGGTCGGCCACTCCGGCGTCCGCCGCGTGGACGGCCGCCCGTCCGAGCGCAACCCGTGAGAGGTCGGTCGCGGTGACCTCCCAGCCCCGGCCGGCCAGCCAGACGGCGTCGGCGCCCTCACCGCAGCCGAGGTCCAGGGCGCGTCCCGGCTCCAGGTCCGAAACCTCGCGGACCAGCACGGTGTTGGGGTTCCCGCTCCAGATCCGGTCGCTCCGGAGGTAGCGCTCGTCCCACAGTTCGGCGTCGGTGCGCGGGGTGGCGGAATCGGTGCCGGCCATGGGGTCTCCCTGGGTGTCCGTGGACGAGCGGCGGGCCTCCACCGCCAAGCGGGTGTCCTCGGTGACGAGGTCCGCGTTGAGCGCGGCAGCCGCCTTCAGCCCGGCCGCGGCGGCTCCGACGACCTGCTCCATCAGGTTGGTGACGTTGCCCGCCACCCACACGCCCGGCACCTCGGTGGCTCCGGCCGGGTCGGCGGCGATGTACGTACCGAGGACCCGGCCGCCCATCTCCATCGGGGTGGGGGCGAGCCCCAGACCCTCCAGCACGCCGGAGCGGGCGGTGAAGCGTGGCTGGACGACGAGCGCCTCGCGCGAGAAGACCGTGCCCGAGGCCAGCCGGACCCCGGTGAGCCGGCCGTCCCGCGCCTCGATACCCACCACCTCGCCGTCCACGACGGTGACGCCCCGTGCGGCAAGCTGCTCGTACGCGTCGTCGCCGAAGTCGTCCTCCAGGTGCCGGAACAACGTCACGTCGTCCGTCCACTGCCGCCACAGCAGTGCCTGGTGCACGGCCAGTGGCCCCGTGGCCAGGATCCCGACCGGGCGGGTCCTCACCTCCCAGCCGTGGCAGTACGGGCAGTGCAGAACACCGGTTCCCCAGTGCTCCGCGAGACCGGGGACGGGAGGAAGCTCGTCGACCAGTCCGGTGGTGACGAGAAGCCTGCGCGCCTCGACCGCCGTGCCGTCCGCGTACTCCACCCGGAATCCGTCGTCCGGCAGCCTCCGGGCCGCCACCGCCTCGCCCTCGACGATTTCCGCTCCGTACGCGGCCGCCTCGGCCCGGCCGTCCTCCAGCAGCTCCAGCGGCGGGACGCCCTCGCGCCCCAGGTAGTTGTGGGCGTGGGCGGCGGGCGCGTTGCGCGGTGCACCCGCGTCGACCACCAGCACCGAACGCCTGGCCCGGGACAGCGCCAGGGCTCCGCTCAGCCCGGCGGCGCCGCCGCCGATCACCACGACGTCGTACCTCTGGGACCTGTCACTCATATCGGTACACCTCCATGGCGAGCGATGGTGCACTCGTGCGGCGCCCACGACAAGCACGCTTGCCGAAGCGGCAAAATCCCGCCGTCCGAGGCGCCCGCCGGGCGGGCGCCTCGGACGGCGGCGGACCTGTCGTGACGCTCGACGCCGCTCCGGACGCCGCGCCCGATTCCGGTCGGCACACCCGCCCGAATCGGCCCGAACAGGCCCGCAAACCTCCTCCGGACGCACTGTCGAATTGGAACCGGTTTTCCCCCGGATATTCGGGCGCCCGTCCGCTCGACCACGCATATTCAACATGCACGGATCATTACCGAAAAGCGACCGGCCGAACGTCCCCGCCCCGAGAAAGCGCACTGGTCACGCGCGGCCGGCATGATTCCGAAAAGCCGCCACCCCGGCACCACATGGCCGAATCAGAGCGATCGCCCCCTCGTCTCGCGACCGCCACAAGCCCCGGACCGGCCGCGTCGGAGCGCACAGCCCCGGCCGAAGTCCCGTGATGCGCCGGATTCCTCCATCGCCCCGACCACCCGACTGCCACCTTCCCCCGGTTCGCCCGCACATGAACCATTTCACGACCGCAGAGGGAATCCACAGATTTAACAAAGGTGCCATTGACATGAACCTTGCAAGACCTGATTAATGGGTGACCGGTGAAAACAATTCGCCGTCGACCTGAAAACAGGTGGTCGACCCGTGCATCACATGGGAGACACGTGACCGTCACCGGAATACCCAGACCGGCCGCCGGACGGAAAAGACGGGCCTTGACCGGGCTGATCGCCCTGGCCCTCGCAGTGGTCGGGCTCGCCTCTCCGACGGCGAGCGCGGCAGATCCTGCCGGCTCAGGCACGAACACCAAACCGTCCGTCGAGGCGTCCTGCGCCGAACCCGGGGCCGGCGAGGTCCGCTGCTTCGCGCTGCGGCGCACCGACGTGGAGTCCGGGAAGGGCGTCCGGCCCGACGCCACCACCCCGTCCGGCTGGGGGGCCACCGCACTCCAGGACGCCTACGACCTGCCGGCCGGCGGCGGGGCGGGCCAGACGATCGCCATCGTGGACGCCTACGACGACCCGACCGCCGAGGAGGACCTCGCGGTCTACCGGGCGCAGTACGGCCTGCCCGCCTGCACCACGGAGAACGGCTGCTTCAAGAAGATCGACCAGCGGGGCGGCACCGACTACCCGGCGGCGAACAGCGGCTGGGCCGGGGAGATCTCCCTCGACCTGGACATGGTCTCGGCGGCCGCGCCGAACGCGAGGATCCTCCTGGTGGAGGCCGACTCCGCCTCCTTCGAGGACATGGGCGCCTCGGTCGACCAGGCGGTCGCGCAGGGCGCCAAGTTCGTCTCCAACTCGTACGGTACGAGCTACACCACCGCTCCGGGCAGCGGTGAGGACCCGGCGGAGACCACCGAATTCGACGCCCACTACAACCACCCGGGTGTCGCCGTGGTCGCCTCCTCGGGCGACGACGCCTACGGTGTCGCCTACCCCGCGGCCTCGCGGTTCGTGACCTCCGTGGGCGGCACCGCGCTGGCGCAGGACTCCTCCACCACGCGCGGCTGGTCCGAATCGGTCTGGTTCAACAGCCACGGCGGCCCGGGATCGGGCTGCTCGGTCTACGAGGACCGCCCTGCCTGGCAGGACGGCATCGCCACCGACTGCGACCAGCGCGCGGTCGCCGATGTCGCCGCGGTCGCCGACCCGTTGACCGGCGTCTCGGTCTACCAGACCTACGGCGGGGACGGCTGGGCCGTCTACGGCGGCACCAGCGCCTCCGCCCCGATCATCGCCGGCGTGTACGCCGCGGCCGGCACCCCGCCCACCGGTTCCTACCCGGCGGCCTACCCCTACGCGGCCGGCGGCAGCGGGCTGAACGACGTCGTCGACGGCGACAACGGCTCCTGCTCCCCGGCCAGGCTCTGCACCGCGGGCGCGGGCTGGGACGGTCCGACCGGTCTCGGTACGCCCGCAGGCGTGCAGGCCTTCCGCAGCGGTCCGCACGGCACGCTGACCGGCGCCGTCACCAACAGCGCCACCGGTGAACCGGTCGCGGGCGCGGAGATCAGCGCGGGTGACTCCCGGGCCGAGTCCGGGGTGGACGGCACCTACACACTCACCCTGACGCCCGGCACCTACGACCTGGAGGTCGCCGCCTACGGCTTCACCACGGTCACCTCCGTCGGCGTGGAGATCACCGACGGCTCCTCGGTGACCAAGAGCTTCGCGCTCGCCCCGGTGCAGAGCCGGACGGTCTCCGGCAAGGTCACCGACGGTTCGGGGCACGGCTGGCCGCTCTACGCGGCGATCGCCGTCGACGGGGTGCCGGGCGCGCCCGTCGAGACCGACCCCGCCACCGGCGCCTGGTCGGTCGACCTCCCGGCCGGCCGGAAGTACGCCCTGAAGGTCACCAGCAACTACCCGGGCTACCAGAGCGTCACCCGGATCGTCACGGTGGGCGACTCGGCGGTCTCCGCCAACGTGAGCCTGCCGGTGGACGCCTGGGCCGGCACCGCGGCCGGGTACACGTCGAAGGACGAAGGCACCACCGAACCGTTCGACTCGACCACCTCGGCCCCCGAGGGCTGGACCGTCACCAACGCCGCGGGGACCACCGGCGGCTGGCAGTTCGACGACCCGGGCAAGCGGACCAACAGCACCGGCGGTAAGGGCGCCTTCGCCATCGTCGACAGCGACAAGGCGGGCAGCGGCAAGGTCCAGGACTCCGTGCTGACCAGCCCGTCGTACGACTTCACCGGCACGGACCTGCCCGAACTCGCCTACCGGACCAGCTACAAGACGTACTCCGGCCAGACCGCCAGGGTCGAGGTGAGCGCGGACGGCGGCACCACCTGGTCCGCGGTCTCCTCGCACACCACCGCGGTCACCGGTTCCAAGGTCACCGTCGCGCTGACCGACTACGCGGGCCAGTCCGACGTCCGGGTGCGCTTCCACTTCACCAGCAAGTACGGCTGGTGGTGGCAGGTCGACGACGTGTTCGTCGGCTCCCGCAGCGTGTCGGCCGTCCCCGGCGGCCTGGTCGTCGGGCAGGTCACCGACGCCAACACCGGTGACGGAATCGTCGGCGGCACGCTCGCCGGCACGGGGACGGGGGCCGTGAGCACGACCTCGGCCGCCACCCCGGACGACGCGGCGCTCGGCGACGGCTTCTACTGGGCCTTCGCACCGGTCGGCAAGCAGACCCTGACGGCCACTAAGTCCAAGTACACCGCCGCGGCCAAGGCGGTGACCTTCGCCGCGGACTCGGTGGCGTCGAAGAACTTCTCCCTGAAGGCCGGACGCCTCAAGGTCACCCCCGCCGAGGTGACCGCCCCGGTCGCCTGGGGCGGTTCGGCGACGAAGACCGTCACGGTCAAGAACACCGGCGGCGCCGCCGCCGCCTTCGGACTCTCCGAGGAGAGCGGGGAGTTCACACCGGCCGCCGCGGGCGCGCCGCTGATCACCAGGAAGGGGCACTACTCACCGCTGTCCGCGAAGAGCCGGGCCGGCCAGGCCGGTGAGGCCGCGGCCGCTCCGGCCGAGGCCGGCGACGCGTGGCAGACCGTCGCCGATCTGCCCGGCGCCATCGAGGACAACGCCGTCGCCGCCGACGGCGGCAAGCTGTACTCGGCGTTCGGCTACAACGGTGTCGACGACACCCGGTCGCTCTACGCGTACGAGGCGGAGACCGGCTGGACGAAGCTGGCCGACGCGGCCGACACCCGGGAGGCTCCGGCCCACGGCTTCATCGACGGGAAGCTGTACGCCGTCGGCGGCTGGGCGGCCGACGGGAGCACGGACGCCAAGTTGGAGATCTACGACCCCGCCTCCAACACCTGGACGACCGGCGCCCCCTCCCCCGATCCGCTGGCGGGCTCGGGCTCCGCGGTCCTGGGCGGCAAGCTGTACTCGGTCGGCGGCTGCACCGACGTCTGCGGCTCCGGCTCGGTGACGGTCTACGACCCGTCGGAAGACTCCTGGTCCACCGCGGCGGACTACCCGGAGGACGTCGCCTGGGAGGCCTGCGGCGCCATCGGCGGACTGCTGTACTGCGCCGGCGGCACCAACGACTCCGGCGAGCTGAAGTCCGCGTACGCCTACGACCCGGCGGCCGACGCCTGGTCGGCCCTGCCGGACCTGCCGCAGCCCCTGTGGGGCTCCGCCTCCACCGCTGCCAACGGCCTGCTGCTGGCCTCGTCCGGTGTCAGCGACGGCGAGCTCACCAACGCGGGCTACGCCTACGACCCCGCCGCCGGGTCCTGGTCCGCCCTGCCCAACGCCGATGTCGCCACCTACCGGGGCGGCGGCGCCCCGGGCTTCTTCAAGGTCGGCGGCGCCGACGGCCCCTCCAGCCCGTCCACCGCGGTGGAGCTGCTCCCCGGCTACGACCAGACCGGCGGCTCGGACGTCAGCTGGCTGTCGCTGGGCACCTCGGAGTTCACCCTCGCCCCGGGAGCGAGCGTCTCGGTCGCGGTGTCGGTGACGGCCGCGGTCGAGGAGATCACCCAGCCCGGTGACTTCACCGCCCGGATCGGCATCTCGTCCGACACTCCGTACGCCGTGGCGTCCGTCCCGGTCACCATGACGGTGGCGCCGCCCAACACCTGGGGCAAGATCACCGGAACGGTGCTCGGCAAGTCGTCCACCGGCGTCACGGCTCCCCTCAAGGGAGCAACCGTCCAGGTCGACTCGTGGGCGTCCTCGTACACCCTGATCACGGACAAGGACGGCCACTACGCGCTCTGGCTGGACGCCCGGAACAACCCGCTCACCGTGATCGTGGCCAAGGACGGGTACGCCCCGACCACCACCACCGTCAAGGTCGTCAAGAAGGGGACGGTGACGACGGACTTCACCCTCAAGAAGGCGTAGTCGGCGCGGCGGACGGCAGGATCGTCCGCCGCTCGGTCCCGGCCCCCGTTCCCGCCCGGTCGCAGGCGGGGGCGGGGGCCGGCGCGTACGCGCGAGGCCTCACTTCGCGCCGGGCGGGGCCGGGAGCACGACGCGGTGGCGCCGGGCGTCGCCGAGGACGTGGAAGGCGGGGCCGGGCGGCTGCTCGCGGTCGGCCGCCTCGTCGCCCTCCCAGGGCATGCGCAGGGTCCAGGTGGCGGCGGGCCGACGATCAGCGGGAGTCCGGCGAAGGTCGAGGCGGCCGCGGTGTGGGCGTGGCCGGCGAGGACGGGTACATCTCGGGTTCTGACGGAAGTTCCCGTTCTACCGTTGGGGACGTGAGCGCGAGGTGTGATCACGTGGCCGACGTCGGCCCGCGCCGCCGTCGCCCAGGACACCCGCACGGAGAAAGCCCGAGGCACACCCGCACGGAGCGGGCGGAGAAGAGAGTGGCCGTGGAGCGCTGACTTGCGCGGGAACCAGCGGGCACCGTCCGCGGCGGGCGAGGGCCGTCCCACGCCCCCATGAGGTCCCGGCAGGCTCAGAACCCGCCGCCCCCGTCGAACCCGCCACCACTGCCGAAACCGCCGCCGTCCCCGAAGCCGCCGCCGTCGCCGAAGCCGGAGGAGTCGAAGTCGGAGCCGGAGACGTCGCCGCCCGACCAGTCGCCGCCGGAGCCGAAGTCCCCGCCACCGTAGTCGGCCGCGTACGCCGGGGTGGAGAGCATCGAGCCGAGCATCGTGCCGACCAGCAGGCCCGGGAGCAGTCCGCCGCCGAAGTAGCCGCCGGCCCAGGGCCCGTAGGCCGGTCCGGCTTCCCAGTACGGGCGCCGGCTGCCGTCCCCCACGTCCACGGTGCGGCTCATCGGGTCCTCGCCGTCCTCCAGCCGGGCCCGGTCCGCGGCGCACACCGGGACCTCCCGGGAGGAGGCGCCGGCGGGGCGCCAGCGGACGTCGGCGACGGAGGGGCCGTGGCGGGGGTCGAAGAAGCAGGGGGGCCTGCGGTCGGGCAGGGCGGACCCGGTGCGGCGGGCCTCCAGCACGGCGAGGGAGTAGCGGCCGTCCTCCAGGGCCTGGGTGACGGGGCGGACGTCAGCGGGGCGTTCGGCCTTGGCCATGCGGGATTTGGCGCTCTCGTACGAGTCGAGCGCGTGTGCGTAATCGGCGCGCATCGCGTCGTCGGCACCCGGCTCACCGGGGTGGAAGTCCAGGCGTTCCAGGGTCTCGCCGTAGGCGGTGATGTCCTCGTCGACCACGGTCCGGAGCTTGTCGAGCGCGGCGCTCTCCTCGGCGCGGACCCGACGACGGTTGCGACGCATGACCGCGTAGGCCCCGGCGGACCCCACGACGGCCACTCCGGCGAGGACCAGCAGACCGGCACCGGTGGAGCGGGCGGCCGAGGAGCCGTTCCCGTCGCCGCCCCAGGAGGCCGGAGCGGTGCCGTCGGCCTGTTCGAGCGCACCGTCGACGAAGGCGTCGAGCTGGGCGTCGGTGGCGGTGTCGGCGGCCGGGGCCTTCACGGCCGCGGTGAGATTGTCGACCGCGCGGACCGGCATGACCTGCGGGTCCGCTCCCGCGTCGAATCCGTCGCCGAGGCGGACGGCGTACACCCCGGTGATGCCGGTGTCGTTGCGCAGGGTGGCCAGCAGGCCGTCCTCGGGGAAGGCGGAGGTGTCCGGGAGGACAGCGACGAACACCGGCTTGTCGGCCTTGGTGATCCGGTCCTCCAGGGCCTTCTCCTGCCCGGTGGAGAGCTGGTCACGGGCGCCGGGGTCCACGTACACCGGGTCCTCGCGCAGCGCCTGGGCCGCGTCCTCGATCGTCGCGGCGGGGGCGCGTGCGGGTGAACCGGAGAAGGCCGACGCGGCGGGGACGAGGGCCAGGAGCGCGGTCGAGAGGACCAGCAGCAGACCGGCCAGCGTTGCGAATATCTGCCTTTTTCGCATACTTCACGCTACTCCGGACCTCCCGGCCCGCGCTCTCTCTCCGGGTGCGCGGACGCCCCGGACGCACGGGTGTGCCCGGGCGCAGAAGCTCTCCGCCCGGGCACACCCTGGTTCGTGCGGGGTCACGCGGCCCGGTAGGCCGCCCGCAGCTTGGCCACCGCGCCGGTGAGGTCACCGGTGAGCAGCAGGTGGTCGGCCTCGGCGAACGGCTTGGAGACCGCCGCCGTCAGCTTCCCGCCGGTCTTCTGCTGGACCAGCAGCCGGGCCTGGTCCACGATCGCCTTGCCCGCCGCGGTCTTGCCGAGGTGGAGCTTCTCCGCGACTCCGGCGGCCACCTGGAGGGCGGTCAGGGTGACCTCGCCGCCCACGGGGGCCTTCTTCAGGGTGGTGAGACCCCAGCCGAAGGGGAACTGCGGGTCGTAGGTGGCGTCGCCCACGTTGATGGGGAGCTGAGCCTCGGACTTCGGCCAGGTGACGGGCAGCTGGCCGGTGAAGGCGCGCTTGCCGTAGAGCACGTCGGCCACGCCGTCGCCCTCGGTGCCCGGGAGCCAGGAGGCGACCAGCGCGTCGATGTCGCCGAGGCGGTCACCGATGAGCTGGGGGCGGCCGGAGACCACGAGGACGGCGCACTTCATCGCGGCGCAGACCTTGTCGATCGCGGCCTTGTCGGCGGCCGTCAGCTCCAGGTCGTTGCCGTTGCCGACGTCGCCGATGCCCTCGGCGTAGGGGGTCTCGCCGACGACGACCACGCCCACGTCGTAGCCGTCGGTGGCAGCGGAGGCGTCCTGGGAGTAGGTGACCGAGGCGGCGTCCTTCTTCATGCCCTGGAGGATCGTGGTGCCCGGGGTGATGGCACCGGAGGAGCCCTGCCAGCTGACGGTCCAGCCACCGGCCTGGTTGCCGATGTTGTCGGCGTTGGAGCCGGCGACGTAGACCTTCTGGTCCGCCTTCAGCGGGAGGACGGCGCCGTCGTTCTTCAGCAGCACCTGGGACTTGGCGGCTGCCTCGCGGGCCACCGCGCGGTGCGCGTCCGAGCCGATGTCGTCGATGTTCGAGGTGTCCGCGTAGGGGTTCTCGAAGAGGCCCAGCTTGAACTTCTGGGTCAGGATGCGGGAGACCGCGTCGTCGATCCGGGCCTGGCCGATGCGGCCCGCGGCGACCTCGCTCTTGAGCGTGGTGGTGAAGTCCTGGTACGCGGTCGGCACCATGATCATGTCGAGGCCGGCGTTGACCGAGGTGCGCACGTCGCTGGCGTAGTCACCGGGGAGCTGGTCGATGGCCTGCCAGTCGCTGATGACGAAGCCCTCGAAGCCCATCCGGTCCTTGAGGACGCCGTTGATCATCTCGGCGTCGCCGTGCATCTTCACCGGGCCCTGGTCGTCGCCCAGGATGTCCAGGGAGGAGTACGACGGCATGACGGTGCCGATACCGCGGTCCACCGCCTCCTGGAACGGCGCGAGGTGCACCGCCTCCAGCTCCTCGCGGGTGACCTTGGTGACGCCCTGGTCGATCGTGTACGAACCGGTGGTGGAGGAACCGAACTCGGTGCCGCCGTCGCCGACGTAGTGCTTCGCGGTGGCGAGCACCTTGTCGTTGCGGTCCAGGTCGCTGCCGTTCGCGGCGCCCTGCATGCCCTGGATCACGGTCTCCATGGACTCGACGAGCGCCGGGTCCTCGCCGTAGGACTCGTAGGACCGGCCCCAGCGCTCGTCACGGGTGACGCAGACGCAGGGGGCGAAGTCCCACGGGACGCCGGTGGCGCGGACCTCGCTCGCGGTGACCGCACCGGTCTTCTGGGCGGTCTGCGGGTCGCGGGTGGCACCGAGGCCGATGTTGTGCGGCATGATCGTCGACCCGACGACGTTGTTGTGGCCGTGCACCGCGTCCACGCCGTAGATCAGGGGGATCTGGAAGCGGGTCGCCTGGGCGCGCAGCTGGAACGAGTCGATCATCGACGCCCACGCCTCGGGGGTGTTGGGCGTGGGGACCGAGCCGCCGCCGGAGAGCAGCGAGCCGAGGTCGTACGAGGCGATGTCGCCGGGGCTGCGCAGCGCGTTGCGCTCGGCCTGCGTCATCTGGCCGGCCTTCTCGGCGGGCGAGAGCCGGGAGAGCAGGTCGGCGACGCGCTGCTTCACCGGGAGCTTGGCGTTCTGGTACGGGAGGCCGTGGGCGTTGATGACGACCTGGGGGGTCTCCGTCGGGGCCTTGGCGCCGGTGACGGTGAGGACGAGCGGGACCGTCCGGGCCTCGGACGCCTTCTTCGCCTTCTTGGTCGTCACCTTGACCGTGTGGGTCGCGCCGGACGCGGTGCCCGCCGGGAAGGTGTAGGTGCCGGTGACCGGGGTGTAGTCGGTGCCGGCCACCGCGGTGCCGCCCTCGGTGGTGTACGCGACGGTGACGGGCTCCTCGATGGGGAGGCCGCCGGTGGTGGAGAGGGTGAGGCCGATCGTCGCGGCGCCGCCGTTGTCCACCGGGTGCACGGTGGCGTCGGTCGCGATGCCCGCGGTCAGCGCCGGGTCGGCCTTGCCGTAGAGCTCCATGCCGTCGATGGCGAAGGAGCCGGGGGCGCCGGTCGGCAGGGTGAGGGCGTAGCCCCACATCCGGTCGAGTCCGAGGATGTGGTCGATGCCGCCGACGGGCTGGTAGTCGCCTCGGTAGACGAAGTCCGCGAACGGGACCTCGACCTGGTGCCAGCCCTCCCAGTCGTCGGTGAAGGACATGGTCCACAGCTCGGACGCGCCGCCGTTGGCGCCGCCGTCCTTGATCTCGAAGCTGATCTTCTTGCCGGAACCGGGCGGCAGGGGTGCCTTGTTCTGCCCGTACCACCAGAAGCGGATGCCCTTGTGGGCGCTCCAGTCCTGGGGGGCCTGGTCGACGGCGAACTCGTGGCTCAGTCCGCCCCAGCCGCTGATGTCGTAGGTGCCTTCGAGGACCTTGGAGCCCTCGGGGGCGTCCGCGCGCTCGGTGAAGGCGAGCTTCGGCTGGTCGTCGGCGTCCGAGCCCCAGGTGAAGATCGAGTCGGCGGGCGGGGCGCTGAGGGGGACCTCGCCCTCGTACCGGTCGACGAGTACCGGTGCGGGGTCGTCGGCCGCCGCGGGCACGACGGCGGTGATCAGTCCGGCGAGGACCGTGACGGCGGCGAGGAGGGCCCGCGCCGATCCTCTTCGGTGACGGGTAGCTGGCATTGCGGCTCTTCTCTCGTCTCGGCTGCACGGGGTCGGCAGCGGTACGGGTGGGGCGAGGGGGGTGGGGCCGGGAGGTTGGTGCGGGGCCGGAGCCCGTGGGGGTGTGTGGGTGTCCCGGTGCGCGCGGCCGTCCGAAGCCGCGCGTGCGCCGGGTCGGGGCGGTCAGGGCGCCGAGCGGCGGACCACGAGTTCCGTGGGGAGTACGGCCGGTTCGTCCGGAGCGGGCTCGCCGTCGAGGTGGGCGAGGAGCATCCGGGCCGCCGTCTCGCCCATCGTGCGGGTGGGCTGGCGGACGGTGGTGAGCGGGGGCGCGGTGTGCGCGGCCATCGGGATGTCGTCGAAGCCGACGAGGGCGACGTCGTCCGGTACCCGGCGCCCGGCGGCGTGGAGCGCTCTCAGGGCGCCGGTGGCGCTGACGTCGTTGTGCGCGAAGACGGAATCGAACCGCGCCCCGGAGGCGAGGAGGTGGGCCATGACGCGTTCGCCGCCGCGTTCGGTGAAGTCGCCCTGGGCGACGAGGGCATCCGGCAGCACGGACCGGAATCCGTCGAGCCGTTCGCGTACGCAGCCGTAGTGCGCGGGCCCGCTGAGCACCAGTGGGCGGGTGCGCCCGTCGGCCAGCAGGTGGCGGGCGGCGCTCGCGCCGCCCTCGTGGTTGGTGGTCACGACCGAGGGGAACTCGGGGTGGTGGCCCCGGTCGTCGATCAGCACGATCGGCAGGCCGCCGCGGTGCAGCGCGGTGAGGTGGCCGAGGGTGTTCTCCGGCTCCACGACCACGAGCCCGTCGAAGGCGCGGGCCGAGACCTGCGTGGTGAAGCGGCGGACCGACTCGGCGCCCCGGTTGCAGGTGAAGAGCAGCAGGCCGTACTCGGCCGCCTCGACGGTGTCCACGACGCCCTGGAGGACCTCGCCCATCCAGGACCAGGTCAGCGAGGGCACCAGCATCCCGACGGTGCGGCTGTTGCCCCGGGCCAGGCCGACCGCTCCGGAGCTGGGGACGTAGCCGAGGTGTGCGATCACTTCACGAACACGGGAGGCGGTGGAACGGTCCACGTCCGACTTGGTGTTGAGCACCCGTGAAACGGTGGTCTTGCTGACTCCGGCGGCACGGGCCACATCGGCGATGGTGACGCGCAACGGAGCCTCCCTGGCCAGGCGGAGAAACGGGATGTACCGGGCAGAACTGCTGCTTTCGCCACCGGAACGATGGTTCTCACCGGCCGGGACACGAGGTCGAGCACCAACGCCGTGCGGGCGTCGGCCACTTCGCGGTACCGGTCCCGGAACCGGTACCGGCGTCGCGGCTGGAGTTAACCCCGACTCAACAGGGCCGTCAATACTTCACGTCGAGATTGGTCCACGCCCCTCCGGCGAACGAGAGAGAGCGCTCACGTCTTCAACTCTTGTACGCACGCACCCCCTTGACGCGAGCCTGTGAGGGCAGTTCACTCACGCCTCGATCGACGGCAGCACCCCACCCCTGTGCCGAAGAAGGGCATTCCCCCATGATTCGATCGAGCGGACCTCTGAAAACAGGTGCGGCGCTCTTCGCGACCGTCCTCGCCGCGGCCGGCCTCACCGGGCTGGTCGCGCCCGCCGCCCAGGCGGCCGGCGAGAGCGTCTCCATCGTGCTGACCACCACCGACGACTCCGGAGGCCGGCATGTCACCCGGGGCCTCCAGGCTCAGACGCCGGTCGCCTTCGCGTCCGGTGGCGGGAGCGCCGGCACCGTGGTGACCGTGGACGAGAACACCCGGTACCAGACCTTCACCGGCGGCGGCGCGTCCTTCACGGACACCGCGGCCTGGCTGATGAAGAGCAGCGGGGCGCTGAGCGACGCGACCCGGGACGCCACGATGAAGAAGCTCTTCTCCCCCACCGAGGGCATCGGGCTCTCCTTCGTCCGCAATCCGATGGGCGGCTCGGACCTGGCACGGACCGGGTACACCTACGACGACATGCCCGCCGGGCAGACCGACCCCACCCTGGCGAACTTCTCGGTGGCGCACGACCTCGCGGACGTCCTCCCGCTGACGAAGCAGGCGAAGCAGCTCAACCCCGCCCTCACCACGATGGCCTCGCCCTGGACCGCACCGGCGTGGATGAAGGACAGCGGCCAGCTCAACGGCGGCTGGCTGAAGGCGGAGAACTACGGCGCGTACGCGAACTACTTCGTCAAGTACCTCCAGGCGTACCAGGCCCAGGGCGTCCCGGTCAGTTACGTCACCGCGCAGAACGAGCCGACCTGCTGCTCGGGCTACCCCTCGATGAGCTGGAACGGCTCGGGGCTCGCCTACTTCACCAAGAGCGAGCTGCTGCCGAAGCTCCAGGCGGCCGGTCTCACCACCAAGGTGCTGGCGCACGACTGGAACTGGGACACCTACGACGCCTACGCCGCGCCCACCGTGGACGACGCGGCGGTGCGCAACCACCCGAACTTCGGCGGGGTCGCCTGGCACGGCTACGGCGGCGACATCGCCAAGCAGACCGCGGTGCACAACCAGTACCCCACGATGGACGCCTTCCAGACCGAGCACTCCGGCGGAACCTGGATCGCCGACCAGCAGAAGGAGGACATGCTCAACATCATCGACTACACCCGCAACTGGGCGAAGTCGGTCACCAAGTGGTCCCTCGCGGTGGACCAGAACCGGGGCCCGCACAACGGCGGTTGCGGCACCTGCGACGGGCTGATCACGGTCCACAACGGTGACGCCAGGAGCGGGCAGGTGGACTACAACATCGAGTACTACACGATGGGCCACCTGACGAAGTTCGTCCGCCCGGGCGCCTCCCGGATCGCGTCCACCGCCAGCTCCACCGTGCCCAACGTCGCCTGGCGCAACACGGACGGCTCCAAGGCGCTGATCGCCTACAACGGCGGCTCCTCGGCGCAGCAGCTCACCGTCAACTGGGGCGGCTCGACCTTCGGTTATTCGCTTCCCGCCCGCACCTCGGCCACCTTCACCTGGTCCGGCACCCAGTCCGGCTCCGGCACCTCGACCGGCACCTCGGGTGCGTTCACCGGCGCCGGCGGCAAGTGCCTGGACGCGGCGAACGGCAGCGCGGCGGACGGCACAGCGGTCCAGCTCTACGACTGCAACGGCTCGGCCGCGCAGCGCTGGACGGTCCAGTCGGACGGCACGATCCGCGCGCTGGGCGCCTGCCTGGACGTGACCTCGGCGTCGACCGCGGACGGCGCGAAGGTGCAGCTCTACACCTGCAACGGCACCGGCGCGCAGCGGTGGACGTACAACGCGACCACCGGGGACGTGGTGAACACGGCGGCGAACAAGTGCCTGGACATCACGGACGCCTCGACGGCCAACGGGGCACGCGCCCAGATCTGGAGCTGCACCGGGGCCGCCAACCAGAAGTGGCGGCTCCAGTAGTTCCGCGGTGACCGTCGGCCGTACGCCCCTCGGTCCGGGCGGTCCGGGTTGCCGGAGTCCGGCAACC
>NZ_JBSFVR010000117.1:0-20870 GCF_053592415.1 Streptomyces sp. NPDC002690
CAGGAACAGCATGTCGAGTCCGGCGTCCTCCTCCACCAGGGCGATGGCGAGGGACAGATTGGCCGGTCCGAATCCGATACCGATGACGTCGTGGCGCCGGCGCCATGGACGCGCCGGCGGGACACCGTCGGATCAGACCTTCGGAGCGTGAGCGGTGTACAGCGCGCTCACGTCGGCGGCGCCGAGCGCCTTGTCGAAGACCTGGACCTGGTCGACCGAACCGTTCCAGAAGTCGGTCGGGTTGCCGTTCCACTTGGCGCGGCCCACGGAGAGCGGACCGGTGCTCACGTCACCCGCGCCGCCGGCCGGGGCGGAAGCGGCGAGCTTGCCGTCGAGGTAGATCGAGATGGTGTCGCCCTGGCGCACACCCACCAGGTGGTACCACTTGCCCAGTTCGGGGGTGGTCACCGCACGGGCACGGTTGCTGCCCGGCATGGAGAAGGCGAACGCGCCCTGTCCGTACTGGAGGTAGAACGGGTTCTCCGTGCGCCGGCCGTCCTGGCTGACGGCAGAGGCGTAGTTGCTGGGCAGCTGGTCCAGGGTGACCCACGCGGAGACCGAGTAGTCCTTCGTGGTGTCCACGACCGGACCGGCGGTCTGCGCGTACTGGGCATCGCCCGAGAACTTCAGCGCGGAACCCGAGACACCCTGCGTCCACGAGGCGCCACCGGTCAGGGTGAGCGGCGCGTGGTTCGGACCGCTGTCGGCGGCCTTGGTGCCCTTGTTCTCGTCGAGGTTCCAGGCGGCTCCGCCCTTGACCTCGTCGCGCTGACCGGCCGCGGCACCGGCCGCGATGACCTTCTCGTTGATCGCGCGCACCGCGGCGATGTCGACCTTGGCCTCACGACGGTCGTACGTCCAGAGGCCGTTCAGCTCGTGCTCCAGGTCGGTGACCTGGGTGTAGACGGAGCCGGAGAGCTCGGCACCGGCCGCTTCGAGGTAGTACTTCTCGGTGTTCTCGACGTACTTGGCGGTGAGCGCGGCCTTGGTGTTGACCCCGCTGTAGATCACCGTCGGGGCACCCGGCCACATGTGTCCGGGAGAGCGCAGGGTGAAGCCGCCGTGCTCGCCGTCCATCGCCGCCCGGGTGGCGTCCGGGAAGGCGGGGTCGGTGTTGCCGTAGTCGTGGTGGTCGATGATGTCGCCGGCGCCCGAGTCACCCTTCGAGTTGCAGCAGTTCACGCCACTGTGGGCGTTCACGACGCGCGAGGGGTCGGCGGCCTTGACGGCCTCGGTGAGCTTGCCGGTCGCGGTGCGGTCCCACTCGCCCCAGCCCTCGTTGAAGACGATCCAGCCACCGATGGAGGGGTAGTTGTGCAGCTGGGTCATCTCCTCCTGTGCCTGGGAGATGAAGGCCTGCTGGCCGGCCTCGTTGTCGATACCGCCGGACACGAAGTCCTGCCAGACGAGGAGCCCGAGCTGGTCCGCGTGGTAGTACCAGCGGGGCGACTCGACCTTGATGTGCTTGCGCACGGCGTTGAAGCCGAGGTCCTTCTGCGCCTTCAGGTCGAAGACAAGGGCGTCGTCGCTGGGCTGGGTGTAGAGACCGTCGGGGTAGAAGCCCTGGTCCAGCTGGGCGAGCGAGAAGAACGGCTTGCCGTTGAGGGTGAGCTTCTGGTAGCCGCCCACCTTCTCGACCTTGAGCGAGCGCATTCCGAAGTAGCTGCCCACCTTGTCGGTGGCGTGACCGTCGGTCAGCGTGACGTCGAGGTCGTAGAGGTAGGGGTCGTCGGGCGACCAGAGGTGCTCCTTGGCCACCGGCAGGCTGAGCTCACGGTTGGCGGGACCGGAGACGGTGCCGACGACCTTGCCCTTCTTGTCCCGGGCGACGGCCGTGATCCGGGCGTTGGCGGATGCGTCGTCGGAGTTGACGGTGACGGCGAGCCGGCCCTTGTCGATGTCCGGGGTGGTGGTCAGCGAGTCGATGGAGGCGGTGGAGACCGGCTCCATCCAGACGGTCTGCCAGATACCGGAGGTGGCGGTGTACTCGATGCCGCCGGGGTTCGAGGACTGCTTGCCCTTGGGCTGGTTGGCCCCGGTGGTGTCGGTGACGGCAACCACGATCTCCTGCTGACCGGTGCCCTTGAGGGCGTCGGTGATGTCAGCGTCGAAAGCGGTGTAGCCGCCGGTGTGCTCGGCGACCTTCTTGCCGTTGACGAAGACGGTCGCGTTGTAGTCGACCGCGCCGAAGTTGAGCTTCAGCCGCTTGTCCTTGCCGGACTTGCCCACCTTCCAGTTCTTGGGCACCGTCACGAGCTTGCGGTAGAACATGTGGTCCTCGTGGCGCTCCAGACCGGAGAGCTGGGACTCCACCGCGAACGGCACGGTGATCTTCTCGCCGAGCTTCTTGCCGAAGACGGGCTGCTCGCCCGCGGCCGCGCCGGCGAACTCCCAGGTGCCGTTGAGGTTCTTCCACTGGGAGCGGACCTGCTGCGGCCGGGGGTACTCGGGCAGCGGGTTGTTGCGGTCGAGCTTGTCGCCCCACACCGTGGTGAGGCGCTTGGTCGACAGGTTCTTGGCGTTGCGGCTGATGTCGGGGACGGTCTCGCCGCCCACCGTGAGGCCACCCTCGGTGCCGTACGTGACCTTGACCTGCTGGCCCTTCTGGATGGCCTCGGACAGGGTCACGATGAGCGAGTTGCCCTTGCCGGACGCCTTGACGACGGACTTGATCGGCATCGGCGTGGTGTCCGCCTCGATGACGAGGTGGTCCTTCACGGCGGCGAGGTTGCCGACCTTGTCGTCGAACGTGGCCTGGAGGCGCTTGCCGTCCTCGGCGACGGTCAGGGCGACCGGGTAGACCTCGTAGTCGGCGGGCGGGGTGAACGCCGACTCGGGGATGATCTGCTTGGCGAGCGCCGGGCTCGACCAGCGCAGGAACATGTTGGCGCCGCCGACGTCCTGGAACATCTCCAGCTTGAAGTCGTGCTGCACGCCCGCTTCCAGGTGAACCGGCTTGCTCGTCTGCTCGACGTCCCAGTCACCCACCCAGTGGTCGATGACCGCGACGCCGTCGATCAGCAGCCGGAAACCGTTGTCGCCGCTCGCGGAGAAGGTGTAATCACCGGTCGCCGGGGCCTGGATCTGGCCAGTCCAGCGCGCGGTGGTGTTCTCGGTCTGACCTGTGGCCGACTGGAAAGTACCCGTGAGATCACCGAAGTTGACCTGCGGATCCAGGGCGGTGGCGCCGAGCTTGGCGAAGTCCCGCGCCCCGGGGGCGGACATCGCGTAGTACTCGCCCTTGAGCCCGTGGACCAGAGTGGCCGGGTTCTCGGATACGAACGTCGGCGCCGTGGCCTCGGACGCCGAGTGGCCGGCGGGAGCCGCGGCGGCCGCCGGGACCATGGTGATGCCGAGGGGCATCGCCAGCGCCGCCGTACAGGCGATCATCGTCAAAGCCGCACGTCGGCGCGGTAGTTGTCGTCTCATGGCATTGTCCTCACGAAGGAGCTGAGTGCCTCGGACGAGCGAGGCACAGCACATGGTCGATCATTGAGCCACAGCACAAGCGCCGTCACAACGGTCGTGCACAGAAAATTTTCAACGATAGAAATTCGTTACCGGAGGGCGTACCGTTCACACGACGGAAACGCCACGACGAACCGCCTCCTCTTCGTGCGTGATCCCTCACCGGCGGAGGGGCACGTTCCGCCTGAGATAGCGTCAGCCATGCGAACAACCCGACGCACTGAGGCGATCCGGGTTCGCAAGCGCTATTCCAGCCATTCCTGCCGGGGCGACCTCGCCGCCACCAGCGCCCGGAAGCGCAGACCGCTTCGATGGCCACGCGGCCAAGAGGATCGCCCGGGCCGAGGGGATCGCCCGGCCCGAGGGGTCACCCGGCCCGAGGGGGTCACCCGGCCAAAGGGGTCACCCGGCCAACACGAGCCTTTCCAGCGGAGTTCCCCGGCCACCCGGAGCGGTGGACAGTACCCCCATCGGCACTCCCGCCGGAGCCGCCGGCCACCCGGCACCACAGGGTCCACAGGGTCCACGATCCCGGATTCCCACTACTCCGACAACGTTGTCAGACCCCGTCGGGTCGTCGATCGACGGGGCGGCCACCAGGGGCGCCATCCACCCCCTCCATGCGCCCGCAAAAAGGTCCGAAACTTTCGAACCCCACCGTGCGTGCGGGAGTTACCAGATGGCACGTTCCAGGAGTTCTCTCAGCGGAAGCACGCGGGCGCCCCCTCTTTCACCAGTCACAACGGCTCACGCATCCGACAAAGCGCGTTCCGAAGCTTTCGCGGTGCGAACCGAAACCATTGACAGCCCTGAAGGCCGCATCAACACTGTTCGCCGTCGACGCATCCACGTCGCCCGCCCCAACAGATGATCATCAACTTCCGTACACAGCAGACAGGTTGAAGAAAATCTGTCGCGCGAAGGCCGTCCGGAGCTCCGAGCCGCGATCGTCTTCCGACCACGAGGAGGAACCACCCGCATGCGAACCCCCCACGCGTCTTCCCTTCGTTCTCTGTCCACAGGTCTGGCGGCGACTCTCACAGCGGTGACGAGCGTCGCCGCCCTGATGCTCGCCGGCTCCCCGTCGCACGCCGCCACCTGCAACGGCTACGTCGGGCTCACCTTCGACGACGGGCCGTCGAACGACCACACGCCCGCCGTGCTCAACGCGCTCAAGCAGAACGGGCTGCGGGCGACGATGTTCAACGAAGGCCAGTTCGCGGCCTCCTACCCGGCCCAGGTGAAGGCGGAGGTCGACGCCGGCATGTGGGTCGGCAACCACAGCTACACCCACCCGCACCTCATCCAGCAGACCCAGGCGCAGGTGGACTCGGAGGTCTCCCGGACCCAGCAGGCCATCGCGGCGGCGGGCGGCGGGACGCCGAAACTCTTCCGTCCTCCGTACGGCGAGACCAATGCCACGCTGCAGGCCGTCGAGGCCAAGTACGGCCTGACGCAGGTGATCTGGGATGTCGACTCGCAGGACTGGAACGGCGCGAGCACCGACGCGATCGTCCAGGCGGCCGGGCGACTCACCAACGGCCAGATCATCCTCATGCACGAGTGGCCCGCCGCCACCCTCGCGGCGATCCCGCGCATCGCCCAGGGGCTGGCCGCCCGCGGACTGTGCGCGGGGATGATCTCGCCCCAGACCGGACGCGCCGTAGCCCCGGACGGAGGAGGCACCGGCGGCGGAGGCGGCACCGGCGGCGGGTGCTCCGCGACCCTGTCCGCCGGCCAGCAGTGGAGCGACCGTTACAACCTCAATGTCACGGTCACCGGGGCCGCCAACTGGACCGTCACCATGAACGTCCCCTCCCCCGAGAAGATCATCGCGACGTGGAACATCGCCCCCGCCTACCCCAGCGCCCAGGTACTGACCGCCAAGCCCAACGGCAGCGGCAGCAACTGGGGAGTGACGATCCAGACCAACGGCTCGACCTCCTGGCCGACGGTCTCCTGCACCGCGAGCTGAGCCCCGAGTCCCACTGAGAGCCTCCGCCGTCCGGAAACGACCGAGGTGGGTGCCGGACCGCCGTCCGGCACCCACCTCGCCGTGACACCGGCCCGAGGACCGGCGTCACCTCACCGACTACCCGGCTTTCAGCCGGAGAAGTTGGTCACCGTGGACGGAACGGTGTCCGTCCCGAACGCGGGGGCACCCGTGTCGTTGATCACGTGGTTGTACCGCCCGGCCCCACCGAGCGAGACGGCCAGGATGCTGTGGAACTTCACACCGGCCTTCACCGGGACCTGGAAGCCCCGGTCCGTCTCGATGCTCGTCAGGGTGAAGGCGCAGTAGCTGCCCACGCCCCAGGCTTCGTGCGTGTTGACGGACGGATCCACCTTGTAGGCGGCGTAGCCCTTGCTGCTGCCGTCCATCCACTCGGCCTGGCTGGGCACGTCGTACGCCTTCTCGTTCTGGAAGAAGATCGTCCGTCCGCGCTCGCCGAACCATTCGACGTCGTACTTCTTGAAGTGCTCGACGAAGAGTCCGGTGGCGAGCACGTCGTCGCCGTGGACGAGCAGCCCGTTGTCGGAGGCGTTGACGTTCCAGCCGACGCCGGAGCCGTGGTCGGCCCGCCAGATCCAGGTGTGGTCGATGATCGTGTCGTCGCTGTAGATCTCGACGGCCGTCGTGGCCTTGCCCGCGAACTGGCCGCCCACCCGCACGAACACGTCCTGCATCGAGGTCGGGTTGTTCGCGTGGTCGGTGTGCACGCCCTGCTTGCCGATCTCCAGCAGGGTGGGCGAGTTGGTGGTGCCCGCGTCGATCAGGAAGCCGGCGAGCTTGACGCCGTCGACGTCGGCGACCTTCATCGCGGTGACGCCGTTGTCCGGAACGAGGGTGGCGAGGCCGAGGCCCAGGACCACCGTGTCGGGGCGGTTGACCGCGATGGTGCTGTCGAGGTGGTAGACGCCCGGAGTGAAGAGCAGGTTCAGGCCCTGCGCGAGCGCCTGGTTGATGGTGGCGGCCGAGACGCCCGGCTTGGCCACGTAGAACTGGTCGAGCCCGAGTGCGGTACCGGGGGTCGAGCCGTTGGCCCAGCTCACGCCCCGCGCGTTGACCCGCTTGGAGGGCACGAACACCTTGTAGGCGGAGCCGTCGAGGTAGAGGTAGGGCTTCTCACGGCTGACCGGGGTGGTGTCCAGGGTCGTGTACCGGGGCTCCGGGAAGGAGGTCGCCGGGGCGCCCTCGGTGCCCGAGAAGACCATGTTCCAGACCGAGTTGGTCCAGCCGCCGATGGAGCTGTCGCGGGTGTACCACTGCTGCTGCGAGTACGGGCCGACCGTGCCGTCGATCTTGGAGTCGGCGATGTATCCGCCGCTCGCCCAACCGTAGCCGGACGGCGCGAGGTTGAGCCCGCCCTTGACGTGCATCCGGCGGAACGGAGCCGCCTGCGCGACCGCCCAGCGGTTGGTGCCGTCGTACGGGGCGATGGAGAGGTTCTCCGCCGAACGCCAGAAGTTCTGCGTCGCGTTGCCGTTGAACCAGCCGGCGTCGACGCTGACACCCTTGACGGTCACGTCGTCGGGGTTGCGCCCGAGGCCGAGGACCGAGGTGTAGAAGCCGGTGTTGACGTTGACGTCGTAGCTGCCGGGCTTGAAGGCCAGCGCGTATCGCCCCTCGCCGAACTGCGCCGACTCCTGCTGCGCGTAGATCGCGTCGATCTGCTGCTGGATGGTGGCGGCCGACATCGACGGGTCGAAGACCTTGACGTTGGGACCGAGGTCACCGCCGCCCTGGATCGGCGTCGTGGAACCGTCCTGCACGTGGACGGCCGCCTCCCAGAGGGAGTAGCCGTATCCGGTTCCCCGGGCCGTGCCCGCGATACGGAGGTAACGGCCCGAACCCTGCACCTGGTAGGACGAGTTGCCGCCGGTCGCGCCGGTGACCTTCTTCAGGTCGGTGAAGGTGGTGCCGTCGGTGGACGCCTGGATGGCGAAGTCCTTGCCGTAGGCCGCCTCCCAGGAGAGGTCCACCTGGCAGATGTTCTTGACCGCGCCGAGGTCGACCTGGATCCACTGGGGGTCGGCCGCCAGGCTGGACCAGCGGGTGGTGCCGTTGCCGTCGAAGGCGGCGGACGCCGGGTTGCCGGCACCCTCCACGGAGGACGCCGTCGCCGTGCGGTTCAGCGCCGCGTTGGCCGTACCGCACTGGCCCGAGCCCGTACCCGGGTCGGTGGTCCCCGACGCGGAGCCGTAGACCTGGAACTCCCAGAGGGAGTAGCCGTACGTGGTGGCCCGCACGGTGCCCTGCACCCGCACGTAACGGCCGGTGCCGCTGACGTCGAGGGTGTCGACGCCGCCGTCCCCGTCCGTCACCGTGCGCAGGTCGGTCCAGTTGGAACCGTCCCCGGAGACCTGGATGCGGTACCCCTTGGCGTACGCGGCCTCCCAGTTCAGCACCACCTTGCTGATGGTGGACGACGTGCCGAGGTCCACCTGCAGCCACTGGTTGTCCGACGCGGCGCTGGACCAGCGGGTGCCGGTGTCTCCGTCGACCGCCTTCGCGGCCGTGGTGCCGCCGTTCTCCTCCGAGGACGCCGTCACTGTTCGGCCCTGCGACAGCAGGACCGGCGCGTCGGCGCCGAACGCCGGAGCTCCCAGGACGGGGATGGCGAGGATGCCTGCCACCACTGCCGCCGCGGCTCGGCCGGGTCTGAATCTCATACGTCGCTGCTCCTTCTCGGAACGCACACCGTGGTCCGCCGACCGGCGGACCACCTCTACGAGAGAGCGCTCTCTCACCCAGCCGCACACCCCGCCCGTCAGAGTGCGTGTGGGTTCATCGGGACCGATGCGAAAGGAAGAACTCGGAGAGAGCGCTCTCCCGGCGCATACCGTAGAAGTAGCCCCCTGGACCGTCAATAGATGCAGCAGAGATCGGTCGACGGTTTCCACGGACACTGACGACCACCTGTCCACGACCCTCGCCCCACCTGCCCAAATGTCTTTGCGAGCAAGAGGGTTGACGGTGTGATCGCGTGCGGGAATTGGACACGTCCGCACCTCGGGCGAAGCCTTTGCGTTCACCCTCGCAAGGTTCCGAAGCCGTCAGCGGGACCGGCGCCCGGCCTCACCCGACGGCTTCGCCGCAAGGGCCACCGCCGCCCGTGAGACCCCCCTACCCTCGGATGATGATCCAGATTCCGGACACCTTCGCCCGTACCACCCTCGGACGCGAGGGCGTGCACGGGAGAGGGTGGCTCGACGCACTCCCACTGCTCGTCGAGGACCTGCTCGACCGGTGGAACTGCGTCCCGGACGGACGGGTCACACACGGAGGCATCGGAGTCGTCGTCCCGGTCCGGCGGCGGTCCGGGGACGCGGCCGTGATCAAGGTGTCCTACCCCCACCCGGGCAACATCCACGAGCCCGACGGCCTCGCGGCGTGGAGGGGGCGCGGCGCCGTGCTGCTGCACGAACGGGACGACGAACGGTTCGCCATGCTCCTCGAACGCGCGGGAACGTCCACCCTCGCGGAGTCGGAGGACGGAGACACGGTCGCGGCGGTCGCCGGGGCCCTCAGCCGCCGACTCGCCGTCCCCGCTCCGGCCGGCCTCCCCCGGCTGCGGGAGCGAGCGGACGCGGGGGAGGAGGAGCTGCGTTCCGACGCCGAGCTGATGCCCGACGCGGTGCCGGCCCGGGCACTCGATCACGCACGGGCGACCGTCCGGGAACTCGGCCGGTGCCAGCCGGACACGGTCGTCCACGGCGATCTGCACGGCAGGAACATCCTGCGCGCCGACCGCGAACCGTGGCTGGCGGTCGACCCGAAGGGATACGCCGGTGAGCCCGCCCACGACGCGGGGACCTTGCTGAAGTCGCGGGCCTTCTCCCTCATGGAGTCGGACAACCTGCGCCGCGCGGTGAACCGTACAGTGGACATCTACGCCGAGGCGGCGGATCTCGACCGTGAACGCGTCCGGCGCTGGGCCCAGTGGCACGCCGTCACCGCCACCTTCCACGGATTCCGTCACGGCTTCCGTGTCGCCCGGAACGGACCGGAGCGCGACCGTCTCACCGTCTTCACCGCGCACCTCTCGGAACTGCTCACCCCTGCCCCGTGAACACCCGGTCCGCCGCCGTCGCGGTCGCGGAACGCGGGCGGCCCCGGTGACATCGCGTCACCGGGGCCGCCCGCAGACCGGCAGTGGGTCAAGAATCCGTCCCGTCAGAAAAGGCGGACCGGATTCATCACCAGCGGTACCAGCGTCCCTTCCGGCCACTGGAGGCCGGGCGTACGAAGAAGCCCAGCAGCCACACCACCAGTACGATCACGGCGATCCACCACAATATATTCAGAGCGAATCCGGCACCGAAGAGAATAACAGCGAGAAGCAGAACAAGAAGAAGCGGGACCATGATTATCAACCTCCGACCACTCGTGTGCCCGCACTTGTGGACGACACACCTCCTGCGTTCGACGAGCCCTCCACGGACACCACTACGCCCTGCCAATGCTGCTGTGACCAGGTGTGACTCCCTCCGCAGCGATCGAGCACACCGCACGCCCCGAGAGACTTCACGCACCACGCACATTTCCGCACACTCTCCGCAATCGATCAACGGATGCGGTCCTTGAAACTTTTCGTCCTGGGTACATGAAGGACGACCACGGAATTCTCTTGACGGGGTAATTCACATGCACCATCAGGTTCTGACCAATGATTCCCCTTCCCACGGGCCGGCTGACTCACGGGTAGAATTCGTCTGCCGCCCGCAGCGCGCCGCCGAGGCCCGGGACGCGATCGCCGCCTTTCTCGAGCGGCTCGATCCACCGCCCCGCTCCGACACGGTCCAGAACCTGCTCCTGCTCGTGTCGGAGCTGGTGACCAACGCGATCCGCCATGCCGGGGGTGTGTCCGCGCTCCGGTTCGCCGCGGATCGCCGGGTCCTGCAGATCCGGGTCTCCGACCGCAGCTCCGCCCACCCACAGGACCGCACACCCGACCTCACGGGCCGGTCCGGCGGCTTCGGCTGGCCCATGATCCGGCGCCTCGCGCACGACGTGCAGGTGCGGAACAGGGAGGGCGGCGGGAAGGTCGTCGTGGCGACGGTCGGCCGCTGAGACGTACGCGGTTACCCGGCCCGGGGGCCCGGGCGGCAGATGAGCCGCTTTCAGGGCGGTGACGGGGTCGGGGACGGCTCGGGCACGGCTCTCCTCGTCCGTCGATCGCTCGCGCCCGTAGGACCCGGGCGTACAGGCAGAGGGCCAGGACGAAGCGCACGACCAGCCGCGCCGGTGGAAGGCGGCGCAGGTGTCCGGCCCGGCCGTGCCCGACCGTCGCCGCGCCGACCGGCCCGGCGCTGAGCACCTTCGTCAGGATCCCGGCCCGAACCCGTTCCCCGGCACTGCTCCGCCCCGCCGCGCAAGGTCGACGGCACTTGACTCTCAGGGGGCACGGGGTGGATCAGGGGGCACGGGGTGGATCAGGGGGCACGGGGTGGATCCGGCCGGTGCATCCTCACCCCTGGCCGATGTCGAGCACGGCGACGACGCCGTCAAGGACTCCGAGGAGCTCCTCCATCGCGATCTCCGCCACGAATACCGCGCCCGCGTCCTCAGGATGGTCGCGCAGGTGTTCCGGACGCCAGAACTCCAGCGTGATCACCGCACGGTCCGCTGCACGGAAGAGGTGCGCCGTCACGTTGTCGGTGGTCGGGCCCCAGAGCAGGGTCCGGAACTGGCTGCGCAACCCGTAGCCGGCCTCGGTCTCATCGGCCTCGCCCGCGCTGCGCACCAGTCGCCGGTGTGTGGCTTCGGCGGACATGCCGGCGAACGGCAGGGGGAAGCCTCCGCCCGATCGCAGCCGGTCGGCCGTCTCCAGCACATCGCGGCGGAACTGCGGGACGTAGGCCATGTTGTCGTCGCAGGTCAGCCACTTGCCGGCGGCCCAAAGGTCCACTCGCCACAACTGGCCCCGCTCGCCGACCTCGGCGGCGAACCTGAGCTTGTCTCCCAGAACCGTGTTCACGCCGGTGACCGTTGCAGGATCAGCCCTTCACGGGCAACCGGATATCCCGGCAGCTTGGTTCGCACGTCATGTGGGAGGCGCTGCCAAGCTCGCGCCCGGCCCCTTGGAGCCCTTGACGAGGCCGACGGCCCGCTGTGGGAGGCACTGCCGCCCGCTCCTCCGACCAGGGCCACCCGGCACGAACCGGAAGCCCGGCCGGGGCACGGCTCGGCGCGGTTCGTCGGGCTTCGCGGCCTTCCCCGCCGAGGCCGGACGGCGCACCCAATTTCCTGGCGTTCTCCAGCGTTGCCGCCCGAGGTCATAATTCGACCATGAACCATCCACCGAGCGACAGCACCGGGAAGAACACCCGCCCGTACGTCGCCCACCTTTGTGCCACCGGGGACCCGAGCCGTGCCTGACGCCCTGGTGACCTTCCTTCGCGCCCGTCTCGCCGAGCGCGAGGCTGCGGCGCTCGCGGCGTGCGGCGGGGGCCCGGCCCCGTCGTGGCAGGCTCTGGGTACAGGCGTGTACTCGCTGACGGACTCCCTCGCGGACGACGCCCCGCCCCTCGTCACGACCGGGCCCGAAATCGGCGGGTCCGACGAGGACGCCGCACGCGCCGAGCACATCGCGCTGCACGACCCGGCGCGCACACTGCGGGAGGTCGAGGCGGTGCGAGGGCTGCTGGACCGGTGCGGGGGGCCCGGTGCGGACGGGACTCCCCCGGCCGCGGCGAGCCGCTCCTCGACCGGCGCGGAGCGCGCGGGCATCGACATCGCCGCACGTCACCTCGCGCTGCCGTACTCGGACCACCCGGACTACCTCGCCGAGTGGCGTCCGTAGTCCGCTCCGGCCCCGGCCGGAGCACCAGCGATCCATCGGATTCGGCAACTCCACTTCTTCGAAGCCCTGTTGGCCACCGGTACTCTCCAAAAGCGGTTGGCTTCCCCGGCCCCTCCGCGGGTGGCCTCCCGACGTCCGCCGATACCCACCCCACCGGAGAGCTGTCGTGTCCGAGTCCTTGCGGGGCCTCACTCCCGAGCGTGCCGAGCGAATCACCTCCCTGGTCGGGTGGTGCCGGCCGCTCTGGGACGGGGGCAGCGGTACGGAGGCCGTCCAGCGGTCGCTGCGGGACCACGGCGCGAGCGTCATCGACTCCGTCCTCGTCACTCACGAACTGCTGGGCGCCGGGCCGGACTCGCTGGCGAAGGCCAAAGGGATCGTACTGTCCAGCGCCGCCAGGGCCTCCGAACTGCGCTACGTCCAGAGGCTCGTGGACGGCATCGAGCGGACCCAACGCGTCGCGGACGCCATCCTCCGGACGGACCCGCCCCACGACGGAGCCGTCACGCTCGTCGCCGTCGACGGTGCGGGCGGTTCGGGAAAGACCACTCTGGCCGCCGCGGTGGCCGAGTACGTCGGCGACTGCGCCGTCGTCCACGGCGACGACTTCTACCGGCCCATGCCCGACCACGAACGCGACGGCCTCGACGCCGAACAGGGCTACCACCGCTACTTCGACTGGCAGCGCCTCCGACTGGAGGTACTGGAGCCCCTGCGGTCCGGGCAAACCGCCCACTACCGTACCTACGACTGGGCCACCGGGCAGCTCGGAAGCCTTCTGGAGACCCCCTCCACGAGCGTGGTGATCGTCGAGGGGGTCTACTCGGCCCGCCCGGAGCTCTCCGCCTTCTACGACCTCACCGTCTACGTCGACACTCCGCGCGAGACCTGTCTGCGGCGGGTGCGGGAACGTGAGCAGGACCCGGAGGAGTGGATCAGTCGCTGGCGGGCCGCCGAGGACTTCTACATCGACACCACGCAGCCGCGGACGAGAGCCAAAATCATCGTCAGCGGCGAATGAACGGAAAGCCACCCCCGGACGAAGGGAGGCGGTCGCGAGTGACTCCCACCCGCGACCGCCTCCCCCCACGATCCGTCGGGGCCGATCGCCTTCCCTGAGGCACGGCGAGGCGCGCCAGGATGCCCGGGGCTCCCAGGGCGCCCCCGGCTCCTACGGCGTGGTGATGGCCGGGCGCGGCGCCGTCGGCATCCCGCTGCCGATGGCGAAGCTCGGGTGCGGGGGCTGGTTGTAGGCCGTGTTCTGCCAGGCCAGCGCGGTGCGGTACTGGGTGTCGTGGAGCAGCGTGGTGATGCGGGTCGTGGTCTCGTACGGCGTGGAGTAGATCCGCAGGGCGGTGTTGTTGGTCGTCGGCCAGACGACTTCCTCGCGCCAGTCGCCGAAGAGGTCCCCGGAGATCGCGGGGGTGGCCTTCGTTCCGTTGTTGGCGTGTACGGAGGCGCCGGTGAGCAGCCGGGTGTCGGACGAGGTGCCGTACTTGTCGATATGGGTGGAGTCGAGCAGTTCGCGTGTGGTGTCGCCGTCCCACCAGGTCAGGAAGTTGGTGCTGGACGGCTTGCGGCTGGCGACCACGGCACCTGAGGGGCTGCGTACGCCGTCGGCGGCGGAGGACCAGGACTCGGCGCCGGGGCTGCCGGACCAGATGTCGCCCGAGACGCCGCGGCCGTTGTCACCGTTGGCCGGGGTCGACCAGAGGATCTGCCCGGTGCGCGCGTCGGCCATCCAGGACGAGGGTTTCGAGCTGTCCTCGTCCACCTTGAACTCTTCCAGACCCGCGCGGGAGGGGTCGAGGTCGCCGACGTGCTGGGCGTCGCCGTGGCCGTTCTTGGTGGTCCACAGGGAGGCACCGTTGTCGTCGACGGCCATGGCGCCGTAGACGATCTCGTCCTTGCCGTCCGCGTCGACGTCGGCCACGGAGAGCTGGTGGTTGCCCTGGCCGTCGTAACCCCGGCCGGTGTTGGTGGAGCTGTTGGTGTCGAAGGTCCACCTGCGGGTGAAGGCGCCGCCCCGCCAGTCCCAGGCGGCGATGACCGTACGCGTGTAGTAGCCGCGCGCCATGATGAGGGAGGGCCGGGAGCCGTCGAGGTAGGCGGTCCCCGCGAGGAACCGGTCGACCCGGTTGCCGTAGGAGTCGCCCCACGAGGAGACGGTGCCGCGCGCGGGGACGTAGTCGACGGAGCCCATGGCCGCGCCGGTACGGCCGTTGAACATGGTCAGGTATTCGGGGCCGGTGAGGACGTAGCCCGAGGAGTTGCGGTAGTCGGCGGAGGCACTGCCGATGGTGGTTCCCTTGCCGTCGACGGTGCCGTCCGAGGTCTTCATCGCGACCTCGGCCTCGCCGTCGCCGTCGTAGTCGTACACCTGGAACTGTGTGTAGTGCGCGCCCGAGCGGATGTTGCGGCCCAGGTCGACGCGCCAGAGCCGGGTGCCGTCGAGTTTGATGCCGTCGACGATGGTGTTGCCGGTGTAGCCGGACTGCGAGTTGTCCTTGGCGTTGGTGGGCTGCCACTTGAGGACGAAGTCGAGGGCTCCGTCACCGTCAAGGTCACCGACGGAGGCGTCGTTGGCCTCGTAGGTGTAGGCGACTCCGTCCGGGGTGGTGCCGCCGGCGGGTGGGCTGATCGGCACGTCCTTGTATCCGGAGCGGAACTGGATGGCGTGGACGGAGTCGGCCTGTTCGACGCCGCCGACCACGGCGCGGACGGTGTAGTCGGCGGTGGCGGGCGCGTCCGCGTGGAAGTAGTTGGTCGAGCCGGTGATGGGCGAGGCGTTGACCTTGGTGCCGGCCCGGTAGACGTTGAACGAGACGGCGTCGGGGTCCGTGCCGAGCCAGCGCCAGCTGATGAGGTTGCCGGTGTCGGTGTGCACGCTGACGACGCCCCGGTCCAGCGCCTCCGCCTGCCGCAGGGTGGCGGCGTGCGAGGTCTGTCCCGCGGCGACGAGGCCGGCGGCGGCGAGGAGAGCGGCGGTCAGCGAGCTGATCAGCGCGCGGGTCCGGGCAGTCCGGCGGCGCCTGCCTCGTGGGTGGGGGGAACGGGCAAAAGCGGATGTGGGGTTCACGGTACGCACTTTCGGCCGAGGGCGGGTGACGGGTTGCGTACGTCAGTCGCCCCCGGCCGGACAAAGGTTGCCGCCTCCACCGCCCCGGCCCGACAAGGTGTTGTCGCCCGGCTGACGCGCCCTCGGGCCCTCTCGGCCGAGTCCGCTCAGCCGCCGTCGGGCGTCACCCTCGGCAGGGTCTTCTCGCGGCTCCGCCGGCCCGCGCCCACCCGCGCCCCGATGCCGGCCGCGGCGGCGGCCGAGTGGAGGGAGCGGAGTGCGACGAGGAGGAAGCCGATGTCGTCGAGGTAGACGGGGTCGGGGATGAGGTCGACGGGCGAGATCGTGTAGATCACCGCGGCCCAGAACAGGGCCTTGGACCGGAGCGGAATCCCGGCCTGGGTGAGGAGTTTGCGCGCGCGCACGACGCGTACGAGCAGGACGGCGGCGACACCCATGGTGAGCAGCGCGGCGACGGCGCCGATGATGAGCCAAGCGGTGAGGTCCATGGCTCATCGTGTACCCGCTGCCGGGCCGCGCACAGCACCCCGTCGGTACGTTCCGCGGACCGGGCGGCGTCGGCGCCGGCCGCCGTTCCCGCGACCCGCCCGGGACGGCCCCGCTCTTCAGCCGCGCTGTCCCGCCCTGCGGCGGTCGCGGCGCTTGAGCGCGCGGCGTTCGTCCTCCGCGAGTCCGCCCCACACCCCCGCGTCCTGGTTGTTGTCGAGGGCCCATCGCAGGCACTGCTCCCGTACGGGGCAGGCGTGGCAGACGGCCTTGGCTTCCTCTGCCTGGACGAGCGCGGGCCCGGTGCTCCCGATCGGGAAGAAGAGGTCGGGGTCCTCCTCGCGGCAGGCCGCTCGTGTGCGCCAGTTCTCCATGGTTCCCACTTCCGGTGGCCGGTTGGGTGTTTTCGTCTCTGGTGTCGGGTGACCGACAGCCGGGTGCCGAAACCACCTACCACCGAAAAGTTGCCTCCGGCGGGCGGTGCAGGGCGAGCAGTGCCTGGTCGTCCTGCGGCCGGTCGCCGGTGTGGCGCCGGACGTCGCGGATCAGCGCGTCGAGGATCTGTCCCGGGGCGACCGGGTCGCCGAGGGCGATGCGGCGCCTGGCCAGGACGGGTAGTCGCAGGGTGGCGTCGTAGAAGGTGCCGGCACTGTCCCGGGACTCGCTGACGCCGTCGGTGTAGAGGATGAGGGTGGCGCCGGGCGGGAAGTCGAAGGTGTCGATGGGTGCCGTCCAGTCCTGCAGCGCGCCGATGCCCAGCGGGGGTGCTTCCTCGGACGGGACGAGCAGCGTGGCGGTGCCCTGCACGTCGAGCAGTACCGGCGGCGGATGCCCCCGGTTGACGAGGCGTACGAACGAGAGGTCGGGGGCGAATTCGGCGAGCAGGCCCGTGGTGAATCCCTCCGCCCGTTCCAGTCCGCCCCGGCGGTCGCCCTCCCGGGTGAGGGCCCGTTCCATGGCTCGGGCCAGGGCGGCGAGGTCCTCGGCCTCGTCCGCCGCGTACCGGAAGGCTCCGAGGTCGGAGCAGACCGCGCTGACCGCACCGAGGCCCTTGCCCCGTACGTCGCCGATCAGGGCGCGGACGCCGTGCTGGGTGTGCTGGACGACGTAGAGGTCGCCTCCGATGAGAGCCTCGTCCTCGGCGGGTACGTAGCGTGCCGCGACCTGCAAGGCCCCGATCCGCTCGGGCGGGTCGGGCAGGACGGCGCGCTGGGCCACGGCGGCCACCTGTCTGGCGCGCAGGGTGTGGGCGTACTGGCGGTCCAGCCTCCGGTTGATGAAGAGCGCCAGTACGGTCACGGCCAGCAGGGTGAGCTGATTGGCGACCCCCCGGCGCCAGCCGAAGGTGCCGTCGACGCGTGCGAGCACCGCGTGTACGGCCATCGAGGCGAGCCCGGTCAGCACGATGCCCCGGGGCCGCAGGAGCGGTCCCGCGATGACCGGTGCCGCGATGAGCAGCGGCGCCGAGCTCACGTCGTGCGGGGTCAGCAGATCGACCACGACCGCCAGAACGATGACGACGGCGGGGATCCACTGCACACTCCTCGACTGCACCACTCCCCCACGCTGCACGCGCGGCTTCCGGTCCGCATCCCGGCGGGACGCGATCGGGCGTTGCGGCGCGGGGCGGGAAGACCGGCCCTGTTCGGTGCCCTGTGTAGGGCATTGGCCAATGCGAGAAGGATTCGTTCCACGTTTTCGACCGAATTGACCGGATAAGGGCACGTTAAATCTTCCACCACCTTGGCTCGGCGCCGATCCGGCCGGATAGGGTGAGCGATCCGGTGCACCGACCACGGGGGCGATCCCTCAAGTCACGTGTCTGGTGACACCTTGTACGAGACCCGAGTGCCTTCAGGGGGAAGGCGCCGCGTGGCCCCGACGGAGGATTCGGACAACCGTGGACGCGCAAGGCCGTGGGCGGGCGGACGACATCGATCCCGCAGACCAATGGGTGCTCAACCCGAGCACCGGCGAATACGAACTGCGATTGACCCCTTCCGCACCGCGACCAGGGAGAACGGGCGTACCGAGCCCGCGGGGGCCCGTCCGGGCGGAGGGCGGCGGAGCCGCACCGGCCCGGCCCGACCGGGACACCCGGGCGCCCGGCCGTACGGAATCGCCCGCCGGCCTTCCGGGGCCTCGCGGACGCCGGGGGGCCCCCGCCGAGCCGCCGGGACGCCGCGGCGGGCGGAACAAGCGGAAGCCGAAGACCAAGCGCGTCCTGCTCTGGACCGGCGGCACGATGGCCTTCGTGCTGGTGGCCGTGTCGGCCGCGGGCTACGCCTACCTCAAGCACCTCGAAGGCAACGTCACGACCACGGACGTGGGCGACGCCGGTGCCGCGGGCTTCAGCAAGGACAAGGCCTTCAACATACTGATCATCGGTACCGACAAGCGCACCGGAGCCGGTAACGAGGGATACGGCGACACCGGCAGCGTCGGTCACGCCGACACCAACATCCTGCTGCACGTCTCCGAGGACCGGACGAACGCGACGGCGCTGAGCATCCCGCGCGACCTCATCGTCGACGTGCCCGACTGCCCGACGAAGCAGGAGGACGGCACCGAGAAGATCGTGCCGGGGACGCAGCACGTCCGCTTCAACACCAGCCTCGGCCAGGACGGCCGTGACCCGGGATGCACCATGCGCACCGTCAAGGAGGCCACCGGCATCTCGGTGGACCACTTCATGATGGCGGACTTCAACGCGGTGAAGACGCTGACGACCGCCGTCGAGGGGGTCGAGGTGTGCCTCGCCAAGGATGTCGACGACGCCGACTCGCACCTGAAGCTCAGCGAGGGGAAGCACACCATCCAGGGCGAGCAGGCGCTGGCCTTCCTCCGTACCCGGCACAGCTTCGGCAACAGGGGCGACCTCGACCGCATCGCGGTCCAGCAGCAGTTCCTCGGCTCGCTGATGCGCAAGATGTCCTCCAGCGACACGCTCACCAGCCCCACCAAGCTGGTGAAGCTCGCGGAGGCGGCCACCAACGCGCTGACCGTGGACACCGGCATCGGCAAGGTCGGCACGCTCAAGGACATGGCACTGGAGCTGAAGAAGGTCCCGACGAAGAACATCGCCTTCACCACGGTGCCGGTGCTCGACAACCCGGAGGAGCACCCCCCGGTGACGGTGATCCTCGACCAGGCCGGCGCGCCTCCGGTCCTCCAGGCCATCGCCGACGACGTCTCCCTCACCGAGGTGAAGCAGAAGAAGAAGGAAGAGGCCGCCTCGGTCGCCGCCCGGCTCAAGGGCACCCAGTCCGCCGCGGGCGACGTGCGGGTACGGGTCCTCAACGGCGGCGCAGAGGGTGGCTCCGCCGGGAAGACCGTGGAGTGGCTGCAGAACGAAGTGGGAGTGACCAAGTCCGAGAACGGGGCCAACGCCCCGGAGAAGCTCGCGAAGACGACGCTGGAGTACGCCCCCGACCAGGCGGACCAGGCCCGTCGGCTCGCCGCCCTGATGGGCCTGTCCGGATCGGCGATGAAGCCGGGCGAGAGCGTCGTCAACGACCAGGGCGTGCCCGCCATGACGCTGACCCTCGGCAAGGACTTCAAGGGTGCGGGGATCTCCCTCACCGCTCCGACGAAGCCGCCGAACGTCACCAAGTCCACGGCCGACCAGGCGAAGTGCGCGAAGTAGCCGGCTGACGAAACGGTCCGGCCGGAAATCCGGGCCGGGTTCCGCCGCTCCGTGTACGGCGGAACCCGGCCCGTTCCCGGACGACCCGCACCCGCGGGACGCCCGGGACGGTCAGGGCAGGCGGATGGGGGCGGGCAGCAGGGCCCGTGCGGGCACCGGCCGCCACCGGTGGCTCCCGTCGCCGGTGGTGGAGACCCTGCCGAACGCCTGGTCGCCGAAGTGGAACGCGAAGCCGTACGTGCGCGGCGTACCGAGCAGCCCCAGCAGGGTCGAACGGGCCGTCAGGACGCCGCCGACGTCCGTGTCCGGCCCGGAGGGCCACTCGGGGTGCGCGATCTGGGCCGGCGTGTGGAAGGCGTCGCCGAACACCAGGACGCGCCGGCCGCCGCCGGCCGAGACGACGTACGTCGTGTGCCCCGGGCTGTGGCCCGGGGTGATCACCGCGGTGACACCGGGCCACACCTCGGCACCGTCGTCGAACCGTCGCAGCACACGGGACATGGGCACCATGAATCCTTCCCAGGACGGCGCGCCGACCTCCACCTCGCCGTTCCAGAACGGCTCCCACTCGGCGTCCGCCACGAGGTAGTCGGCGCGGGGGAACGCCTTGCGCATCCGCCCGTCGTGCCCCTGGACGAAGCCGAGCCCGGTATGGTCCGTGTGCAGATGGGTGAAGGCCACCGTGTCGATGGACTCCGGTGCCACCCGCAGCGCCCGGAGCGTCCGCAGCAGCGCTCCGCCGCGGGAGACTCCGAGCGAGGGCGCCAGCACGTTGCTGCCGAGCCCGACGTCGATCAGCAGCCGGCGGCCGCCCCGCTCCACGAGGACACCGCCGGCCGAGGCGGCGATCCGTCCCGAGGGGGCGAGTGCCTCCGGGTTCTCCTTCCAGTACGAGGCGGGTACGGCGGGCAGGAAGCCCACGGGGTCCAGTTCCATCGCCGCGTCGACGACGTAGGTGAGGCGGACGTCTCCCACCGTGAGGGTGCGCACGGCCGACTGGTCCCCGAGGCGGCCGGTACGGGGCGGGGCGTCGCCGGTGCGGGGCCGGGCGTCCGCGGCGGATGCCGGCCCCGGCAGGGCGCCCGCGAACGGGACGGAGAGTGCGGCGCCGGAGACGAGCGCGGTGCGCAGCACTCGGCGGCGGGAAGGGCGGGAAGCGGCGGGGGTGCTGTCTGTCATGGCCGGGCTCCTTCGTCCCCCGTCCGGACGGGGGCATCGGACGGGGGACATCGGGTGGGGCGTCGGTGGGGACGGCTGGTGGGACGGGCGATGTCAGCCGGTGTTGCGGAGGCCCGCGGCCACACCGTTGACGGTGAGGAGGAGGGCGCGGGCGAGGAGCGGGTCGGCCGCGGCAGGGCGGAACTACCCCTTCAGGAACAGGACG
>NZ_JBSFVR010000118.1:0-20856 GCF_053592415.1 Streptomyces sp. NPDC002690
CCGTGGGCACCGTCCACGGCGCGGAGACCGCCAGGATCAGTCTTCCCAGTGGTGGACCGCCGGGGTCGCGGTGACGGCGTCGGCGTAGGCGAGCGCCACACGGTGGTTGTACTGGATGGTGTACATCGTGCGCGCTCCGATGACGACGGCCCCGCTGGAGGGGAAGTAGTCGTCGGTGGCGACGGGGTCGGTGGTGGCCACGTACGCCTGGCCGACGGGGACCGAGTACATGGACAGCGGTGCCTGCGTCGAAGCGCCGAGACCCGCCGGGTACTCGGCCTTGTCCGGGTAGCTCGATCCGTAGAGCGGGACGGAGGTGGCACCGGCGGGCCGGATGATCTTCACCCCGGTGACGTTCCTCGTGTTGGCGCCCCCGGGGTTGTGGAACCACACCTCGGACCCGCTGAACCAGATCGCGGTCCAGTCACCCTGGACGTCCGCGACGACGAACTGCTGTCCGGCCTGGGCGGTGCTGCCCCAGTCGTTGATCCGGTCGGTACCGGGAGCGGTTCCGTGGATCGCCTGGTCGCCGAAGAGCGGGGCCGTGTCGTCCGGAGCGGTGCGCAGGTAGACGAAGTTCGCCTGGTGCTGCTCCCACGTGCAAGAGGTTGTCTGACCGGTCGGGTCGTCGGAGGGACACACCTGGATCGTCTGGACGTTCTCGGCGAAGGAAGGGGCGATCGTGACGACCGAGCCCGTCTGCGGAACACCGGGGACTCCGGCCCCCACCCCGAGCAGGTTCATGAGGTGGTTCAGGTCGTAGAAGGGACCCATGTCCCAGTGCATCCCGGCCGTCAGCGCGGAGTTCGGTCCGGCAACGTTGTCATGGCCGATGATGTGCTGCCGGTCCAGCGGGATGTCGAACCGGGCCGCCAGGTACTTGATCAGGTCGGCGGTGGCCTCGTACTGAGCCTCGGTGTACCAGGTCGCGCCGTGGGCGGCGTAGCCCTCGTGCTCGATCCCTATCGAGTGCAGGTTGGTCGAGTAGTTGCCCGCGTGGAAGGCGATGTCCTTCGTGGGCACCATCTGGGTGACCGAGCCGTCGGAGGACATCACGTAGTGGGTCGAGGTCCCGTTGGCCGGGTTGGCCAGGCCCGCGACACCCGCGTCGTAGGTGGACTCCAGGTCGTGGAGGACGATGGTGTCGATCCTGATCCCGTTGGCGGGCCGGCTCGACACCTGGCCGCCGACGGGCGAACCGGCCACGAACGTGCAGCGCACGGCGGGCGGGCACTCGGTGTCCGCCGTGGAAGCCGCCGCCTTCAGCTTCAGCGCGTCGGCCTGCGAACGGGCGGGGGCGACGGAGGGGTCCGGCGACAGCCGTATCCGCTGGTCGTCCCACGTCACGGCGGAGGCACCGTCGCGGACGGTGCCGAAGACGCGGTCGGCGAAGCTCACCGCCCCCTGCTTCTGCTCCGACTGGCTGTAGCGGGCCACGGCCCCGTACCAGCGGGAGGCGTCCGCGGGCGTGCCGCCCGCCAGTTCCTTCTCGTACGAGGCGAGCAGCGCGGCACCGCCTCGGATGTTCGCGCGCTCGTCCTCGCGCAGTTCCCGCGCGGACAGCCCGGTCAGCTTTGCCGCCGCCCCAAGGGTGTGCCGGGCGGGGTCGGCGGCGAGGGCCGCCACGTCGGATCGGCCCGCCGCGCCCGCGTCACCGCCGGCCAGCATGGCGGGGGTGACGTCCGTGAGGTTCATGACCCCGTAGCCGCCGTCGGTGCTGACCTGGGTGCCGTGCGTCTCCCAGCGGGACTCCTGGTAGGCGAGGGCGAGCAGGACGCTCGGCGGAATGTGGTACTCCGCTGCGGCGGACAGGAGTGTCTGCTGCCGGGTCGTGGTGCTGTCGCCCGCCAGGGCGTGGGAGGTGTCGGCGAACGCCGTGGCCGGTGAGGTGACCAGGCCGCACGCGGCCAGCACACCCGCGGCGACCGCGGCGGACAGGCCGGCTGCCCTCTTTCGCTGGTACAAGTCGAATCCTTATGATGTGAGGGGACATGTGCCGAATGGCGCCTGGCGAGGAGAGACGTTTCTCGCGGGCGACCGCTCGTGCGCGCATGACTATAGGGGAGAACACCGGCTCCCGGGACGGCACTTCCGCCGGACCGCACCCGCTTCCGACCTCGCGCGTGACACTCTTCAAGGGTTCGGTGTAAAAGAACGTATCTGTCTCGTTCACCGGTGATGTGACTGATGGTCGGCCGCCGGTCGGTCCGTCACCGCAGCGTCGGGGGCAGAGGCCTGGCGACCCGCGTGTCCGGGTACGGCACCTCTGTTCCATCGAGGTTTCCACCCTGAACGATGGCTATGTGATGAATGCTCCGTCATCATATGTTTTTACAGTGTGCGAACGCTCCGGCTCGGCAGGTACGAGGCAGGACATCGGTCATGGACGTCCGTCCTCGGGCCGGGACCCACGAACGGGCACCCCCGAACGGGCACGCACCAACAGGCACCTACGACATGGGAGACCCGATGGACCACAACCCCCTCGCCGGGACCGACTGGCAGAAGCGGAGCTCATGCCGTTGGGAGGACCCCGAACTGTTCTTCCCCGTCGGCGACACCGGGCCCGCCCTGCTCCAGATCGAGGAGGCCAAGTCGGTGTGCCGCCTCTGCCCCGTCGTCGACGCGTGCCTGCGGTGGGCGATGAAGACGGATCAGGCGTACGGCGTCTGGGGCGGGACGAGCGAGGCGGACCGGCGCCAAGCGCTCCGCGAGTCGGGCCGTCTCGTCCGGACGGGCTCCTGACGCGAGCCGCTGAGGCCGGTTCCCGGCGATCCCGGCGATCCCGCCGAGCCCTGCGGTTCGGGCGAGCCCTGCGGTTCGGGCGGTCCCTGCGGTTCGGGCGGTCCGGGCGGGTTCGGGCAGCGGTCCGGGGACGGGACGGGACATCTCCGAGGACACGTCGGGACTCTCGTCGAACCTCTTGGTTCTCTCGAAATACGTTGCACACTTATGTGTCTCGGTTCTCTCCATCGGCAGGCGGTCCATGAACGCAGGGCGGGTACACGGGGGCAGACGGCTGGGACTGACCAGCCTCACGGTCGCGGCGAGCGGCCTGCTCGCCCTGTTGATAGGTGTCGCGTTCGCCATCCTGCTCTGGGCGATCGCCGACGCGAACAGCTCGATCTCGGCCAGACGGGCATCCCGGTCGGCCCTCGTCGAGGCGGGCGGTATGGAGCAGTTGCTCGTCGACATGGAGACAGGAGAACGCGGCTTCGTGATCACGAGGCAGGACGACTTTCTCGAGCCCTGGCAGACGGCACGCGAGAAGCTCCCCGCAGAGACGCGCCGGTTCGTCGACAGCACCACCTCCCCGGAACAGCGACGCGCCGCGGAACGGATCGCCCGCGGCGTCGAGTCGTTCCTGGACGACTACTCGGTCCCGCTGGTCCGGATGGTCCGCGAAGGTGATCCGGCTGCCTCGGGCCTGGCGGAGTCGACCGAGGGAAAGCAGCGCGTGGATGTCCTGCGGGACCAGTTCGAGCGGTACATGGCGGACGAGCGCCGGCAGCTCGCGGAGCGTACGGACGCCGCCGGAACCAACAGCCACCAGGCGGTGCTCGCCGCCGCCCTGGGGGTCGCGGCCTCCACCGCGCTGGTGGCGGTCTTCACCGTGCTCCAGCACCGCGCCGTGGTCAGACCGGTGCGCGGAGCGGCTTCGGCGGCGCGGGAGTTGGCGGAGGGCGACCTCGGGGTGCGGATCCCGCCGAGCAAGGTGGCGGAGATCGGAGCCCTGGGCGCGTCCTTCAACAGCATGGCCGCCTCGCTCCAGGACAGCCGCAGAAGGATCATGGAGAGCACCGAGGCGGTCCACCGGCGTACCGCCCGGGACCTGCACGACGGGGCGCAGCAGCGCCTGGTGAGCCTGATGATCGGGTTGCGGCTGGCGCGGGAGATGCTTCCCGGGACCGAGGCGGCGGCGGCCGATCTGCTGGACCAGTCGATCGACAACGCGCAGACGGCCATCAACGAGTTGCGGGAACTCGCCTCGGGCATCTACCCGCTGGTGCTGACGGTGAAGGGTCTGGTCGCCGCGGTGCGGGACCTGGCCGCGCGGTGTCCGGTCCCCATCGTCGTCGAGAGCAGGGACGAGCGCCGGATCTCCTCCACCGTGGAGTCGAACGCGTACTTCGTCGTGGCCGAGGCGGTGACGAACGCGGCCAAGCACGCCGACGCGTCCCGGATCGACGTCCTCGTCGAGTTCGACGACGTGTTGCGGATAAGGGTGGCGGACGACGGCATCGGCGGCGTGGGCAAGGCCGTCACCGGCAGCGGGATGACCGGGCTCGCCGAGCGCGTGGCGGCCTTCGACGGCAAGTTGGTCATCGACTCCCCTCCTGGCGGCGGCACCACCATCCTGATAAGCATCCCGATTCCGGCGTGATCTCCTCGTGAACCGCCGACCTGGCCCGATCCGGTCGTGAGCGCGACGGCTTTCCCGGTGGGACTCCTCGGGGCGGCGGTCATGGCCGCGGTGTGCTGACCATGCAGAGCGTATGCCGGTCGTCGGACGCAAAAGGCGGCTCCGCAGGAGCAGCCGACCGCTGCTGACCGCCCACCCGCGGACACCGCGCATGACAGCCGACGGCAGCCCGGAGGCCCCGGTCACACGTCGTGCGAGAAACACATACCTTTAGACTTCGAGCGGACACGTTGTCCGACATGTTCTTCAGCGGTACGACGGAGAGACACGCCATGACTGATCAGCGACCCACTCTGGTTCTCGTTCACGGGGCTTGGCATCAGCCTTCCACCTGGGATCTGCTGCGCGGGGAGCTGGATGCTCTCGGTTACCCGAGTCTCGCGGTGAAGTTGCCCACCTCCGGACCCGGCGCACACGGCGGGGTGCCGGACGACGCCGAAGTGATCCGCGCAGCGTGCGAGGGCGTCGGCGGGCCTGTCGTCGTGGTCGCCCATTCGTACGGTGGCGTTCCGGCCACCGAGGCCGTCGCCGGCCTCCCCGGGCTGCGGCAGCTCATCTATGTGGCGGCCTTCGTCCCCGACGTCGGTGAGTCGATGTACTCGATGCTCGGCGCTCCCGAGCCCGACGCGGTGGAGGGGATGTTCCCGATCGGCGACGACCCCCGGACACAGCTCTACGCGGACGTCCCCGAGGCGGTGGCCGACCTGGCCCTCGACCGGCTCGTCGACCAGCACCACCAGCCGTTCGTCGACCGGGTCACCCGGGCCGCGTGGCACGCCGTGCCCTCCGCCTATGTCGTCACCGAGCAGGACGCCTCCATCGCCGTCCCCGTGCAGGAGCGGATGGCCGTCCGCACCAAGGACGTCCGCCGCATCGCGACCAGCCACTCCCCCCACCTGTCCCGTCCCGCGGAGCTGGCCGCGCTCATCGACTCCATCGTCCGCGGCTGACCATCCACCGTCGGCGGCCGGCGGTGGACAGCCGGTACCGGCGCTCGCCGCACCGGCCACCTGCCGCCGCGCTGCGGACCGTCTCGAAAGGTCTTCACCCATGGCTCTGACCACTCGCTTCTCTCCGCGCGCCACAGCCGCCGAGGTCCTCGAAGGCGTCGATCTGACCGGACGCCGCATGATCGTCACGGGCGGGGCCTCCGGACTGGGCGCGGAGACGGTACGCGCGCTCGCGGGTGCGGGGGCACATGTGACCATCGCCGTGCGGGACCCTGCCTCCGCCCGGGCGCTGCTCGCCGAGTTCCCGAACACGACTGCCGTGCCGCTCGACCTCGCCGACCTCAAGTCCGTGCGCGTCTTCTGCGAGAGCTGGCGGGGTCCGGTCGACGCCGTGGTCGCCAACGCCGGGGTGATGATGCTCCCGGCCCGTGAGGTGAGCGCGGAGGGCTGGGAGATGCAGCTCGCCGTCAACTACCTGGGCCACTTCGCCCTGGTGCTCGGCCTGCACGACGCTCTCCGGGCCGCCGAGAAGCCGCGGGTGACCCTTGTCAGCTCCGGCGCGCAGCTGCGGGCCGGCTTCGACTTCGACGATCCGCAGTTCGAGCGGCACCCGTACGACCCCTTCGTCGCGTACGCCCGGTCCAAGACAGCCGATGTACTGCTGGCCGTCGGGATCAGTCGCCGCTGGGCGGCGGACGGCATCAGTGCGAACGCGTGCGCGCCCGGCTGGATCCACACCAATCTCACCCGTCACCTCGACAAGGCCACCATGCAGGCGTTCGGTGCCATGGACGAGGAGGGGGAACTGATCACCCCCGACTACTACAAGAGCCCCGCCCAGGGTGCCGCCACCACGGTACTGCTGGCCGCCTCCCCGCTCCTCGACGGCGTGACGGGACGCTACTTCGAGGACAACCAGGAGTCCGAGACCGTCCAGGGCGGACCCGAGGTGGCGGCGGGCGTCGCGGCCTGGTCGGTCGACCCCGACGCGGCCGACCGCCTGTGGGACTTCGCGCTCCCCGTCGCCGGAGACTGACCTGCCGACCCGGGGGGCCGGGGCCTGCCCGGGACGCGGGCTGGGCCCTGACGACCTGCCGGGTCGTCAGGGCCTCGCGTTCTCCTCCTCGCCCGCCCGGTCCGCTCACTCGGCGAGCTGCACCAGCGCGTCCCAATCGGCACCCTCCAGCTCGGCTCCCCGCCGCACCTGGAGGTAGGTCGCGGCGAGCCACTCGGCGAACGGCTCGGTGGGAATCTCGAAGAACGCCGTGCGGGCGCCCCCGATCCGCATGAAGAAGGTCGCCGCCACCCCCTCGCGTTCCTGTGTCGGCCAGAGAACCACGTCTCCCTCGCCCGCGCGCAAGGTCATGCCCTCGGCCAGCAGGTCCCGGGAGACCACCCAGCGCACGGGCCACTCGCTGTCGGCGCGGAAGACCATCGTCACGGCCAGCGGATCGTGCGGGTCGTACGAGAACTCGCAGGCGAGCGCGGAGGCCAGATCGTCGTCCAGCCAGCGGGTGATCTCCAGCGCGAGGTGGCTCTTCTTCATGGTCGCCTCCTAGGTACCCGGCCGTGCGACCGGATGACGTGGTGGTGTGCTTCCGCTCCCGTCGCGCGGCCACCGTCTGCGGTGCGCGGCCGGGGTGTGTCTCAGTCGATGGCGCGCAGGGACCCGGGCCGTCGGCGGGCCGCGGCGAGCGCTTCGACGATTCCGGTGACCATCAGTACGGCGCCACCCACGTCGGCGAGCTGCTCCGGGGAGGAGAAGGGAAAAGCGGTGACGAGCAAGCCTGCCGAGCCGATCACCGCGTTCAGTACGTCGTCGTAGACGAAGACATGGCTGACGGAGAACGAGGTGGCGGAGATCGCCATGGTGAGGCCCCTCATCAGCCAGCCGCAGCCGGTCCACACTCCCAGCAGGAACACGGTGTCGGCCCAGCCGTGGCAGAGGGCCACGCCCAACAGCATGGCCGTCACGCCGCCGGCGGCCAGCAGGTGTCTCACCGTCGCCGATGCCCGCGACCGGTGGACCGCCACCAGTTGCAGCACTCCCTGGACCACGAGGTGCAGGCCGAAGAGAACCCCTGCCAACGTCAACGTGCTGACCCGACAGACGATCAGAACGCTGCCCAGGGCCGCGGAGACCAGTGAGCCGAGCATCATCGTCGCCCTGGTGAGGGGGCCTCCCGGGCCGGCGACCGTCCGGACGCCGAGTCGGTGCGAGTCGAGACGTAGCTCGTCCTGGGGGACTTCCAGCTGTGCCATTCCCGGTTTCCGTCCCTCAGTCGCACGTGTGCCTGCGCCGCGTTGTCCGTGGTGTCCGGCGACAGTTGGGGTCGTTCCGGATTCACACGACAGTCTCCGCGCATACGCCACCCGGATCTGTCGTGTGTTCCCTCGTTCTCTCTGGGGCCTCCCGCGCCGCTCTGTAGGGCTTACCCCACACACAGCCGACGACAGACACGTGACGCGGTGGCCACCAGGACGGATTCGCCGTGCTCCGACAGGGCCCGTGTATGCCCGGCAAGCGGGCTGTGGGAGCGGCTTACCCGTGGTGGGCGATCGACGAGCCCCATGGCTCCCGCCTCTCCTCCCCGCTCCCCACGGCCTCCATCCGCCGAGGAGAGGCCCGACGGGACTCCGGGGCCGGGTCGGGCCGCTCCGCAGCAGCGGCCTGACCCGTCGCGGCCGCTCAGGCCCCGGTGGACGTGAACAGGGCGCGCAGGTCCGCGTCGAACAGCCGGTCCTTGGCGACGAAGGATCTGATCCCCGCGCTCTCCAACTCCTCCTCCGACCAGAAGGATTTGTCGGTGGAGGTCAGCACGATCTGCGGCGGGTCGTCCTCGCGGCTCAGCAGGCCGGCCAGGGTCAGCCCGTCCAGATCGGGCAGGTGCAGGTCCAGCAGCAGCCCGTCGGGGCGGTGCTCCCGTACGGCGGCGAGCGCCGAGGCGCCGTCCCCGGACTCCGCCACCACTCGCAGGCCCCGCGCCGTGAGCAGCGTCGTGGCGATGCGGCGGAATCCGGGGTCGTCGTCGACGACGACGATGTTGATGCACATGGTCCCAGCATGCCGAACGGTCCGGCGGCCGTGCCATAGGGGGAGCCCTACGGTTTGTGTATCACTCATGCAAGGGAAATTCCGCAATACCCCTACCCGGCCCACCGCTATGCGTGCGCCGGCGGGAACTCACGCGTAGCGGTACCCGGTCGGCTGGATCAAGGCAATGCGGGATGCGATTCAGCAGTCGGCCCGGTTCCGGTGGGGAACGGCTTTCAGGTCTTCAATCGGCCGGCTCGATCCGGATGGTCGCCGCCCGCGCCTGGGCACTGGCGACAAGAGAATCCGCGATGCGGCCGTACTTCGCACGGAAGGCGTTGTCGATCTCAGGAGACGGGTCGAGAGCGTCGGTCTCGAACAGGACGTCGAAGCCACCCCCGTTCACCCGCACTCGACCGTGACCGTACTCACGTGCCGCCCGGAACCAGCGGGAGCTGACACCGCGGTACGCGCGGACGTACAACTCGCCCCCCGCGACGACCATGCCGATCTCCACGCCGGGGTTCCCGCCGTCGCCGGCGGTCAGGACGAGGGAGTGGGCCTCGGAGAACAGAGACAGGTCGTCGGCTGTCCAGTCGTTCACCGGGTCCGACCCTCCGTCCGGTCCTCGCTCGGTCGCTCGACGTTCCACGAGGTGAGAATGCGCAAGGCATCGTCGGAGGCGCTTCCCGTCGCGGCGGTGAGGACCATCAGGCGTTGCCCGGAGCCGTCGGGGCTGACCCATGTGTCGCAGTCGAGAACCAGATCGCCGACGAGGCCGTGGTGGTAGTACTTGGTGCCGTAGGCCGCGCCCGTGACGCGGTGTTCGGCCCACCAGGTACGGAAGTCCGGGTCCCCGAGGGACAGTTCACCGACGAGGCGGGCGAGGTCCGGATCGTCGGGGTCGGCCGCTGCCTCCATGCGGAGAGCGGCGACGGCGTCACGGGCGTCGTGCTCCCAGTTCTGGTGCAGTCCCCGGACCACCGGATCGGTGAACAGCAGGTCCACGTAGTTGCGTCGGTACTTCGGGAGCGATGCGAAGTCGGTGTACAGAGCCGCGGCGGCCGGGTTCCAAGCCAGGATGTCCAGCCGTCTGCCGAGGACGAGAGCCGGCGCCCCGGTGAGCTGTTCGAGCAGGCGGTGCATGGCGGGCCTCACCTGCTGGGGCGGCCGACGGCGTGGGCGGGCGTCGGTCCTGCCCGCCAGCTCGTACAGGTATCGCTTCTGGTCCTCATCGAGGCGCAGGGCACGTGCCAGAGTGGCGAGCACGGAGGCGGAGGCCCTGACGCGGCCCTGTTCGAGCCGCGTGTAGTAGTCCACGCTGATCGCGGCGAGTTGTGCGACGTCGTCGCGACGGAGCCCTGCCACCCTTCGGTTCGTGGCCGGCTCCGGCAGACCGCAGTCCTGGGGGGTCAGCTGTGCCCTGCGCGCCCTGAGGAAAGCGCCGACATGGGGATGGGAATCAGGATTCATGCTTTTGAGTATCGCTCCGTACTCGCGACCCTGACGTAGGTCAGAGGGGGCATGTTTCTCCCCCGGCAGAAACATGCCCCGGAAGAAACCTGCCTCTTTCACCGGTCCCGGCCCGCTGCCATCGTAGAAGTGTGCTCGGGGCTCGGGACGGTGCACTCGTCCTGTCAAGAGCACGGAGGAAGCAGTCAACTGACTGATTTCATCCCGGATGCCGCCTTGCACAGTGGCGTGTGCGGATCGCGCCGTCCAGGACAAGCCGACCCGAGAACAGACCACGAACCGACGTATCGGAAAGAGAGTTCCCATGGCCAGGACCACCGTCACCTTCGACAGCACCGGTATCCGGATCGCCGCGCACCTGTACACCCCCGAGACCCAGGGGTCGGGTCCGTGGCCCGCACTGGTCGTGGGACACCCCGGCACCAGTGTGAAGGAGCAGACGTCCGGCACCTACGCGCAACTGATGGCCGAGCGTGGTTTCGTCGCGCTTGCCTTCGACGCCGCCTACCAGGGCGAGTCCGGCGGTCTGCCGCGGGGTCTGGAGGACCCGGCGCAGCGGGTGGAGGACTTCAAGGCGGCCGTCTCCTTCCTCACCACCCTCGACGAGGTCGACGCCGACCGGATCGGCCTGCTCGGCATCTGCGCCTCCGGCAGCTACTCGCTGGCCGCCACCGGTGGTGATCACCGCGTCAGGGCCGTGGCCACCGTCTCCACCGCCGAGCCCGCCCGGCAATTCCGTCTGGGGGCCGACGGTACCCAGGACCCGGCTGTCTTCCGGACGCTGCTCGACGCGGCCGCCCAGGCGCGCAGCACCGCCGCACGCGGGGAGGACCCCGGCGCGATGACCATGTTCCCGCAGACCGCCGAACAGGCGGGCGCGCTCGGCGGGCAGCACGGCATCGAGGGATTCGAGTACTACTGCACCGCCCGCGGCGAGCACGAGCGGTCCGCCAAGGTCCTCGCCTGGGAGAGCATCGACAAAATGGCCTCCAGCGACGCCTTCCACGCCATCCCGCTGATCAGCCCGCGCCCCGTGCTCCAGGTCATCGGCGAGCGGGCCGTCACCGCCTGGATGGCCGTCGAGGCGCACCAGCGGGCCACCGGCCCCAAGGAGATCCACTGGATCGAGGGCGCCAGCCATGTGGACCTCTACGACAAGAAGGAGTTCATCGACCCCGCCGTCGACAAGCTCACCGAGTACTTCACCGCCCACCTCGTCGCAGTGGACTGACGAGGACCATCGCCCGGGCGGGTCGGCCTCGCACGGGGGCGGCGGACCACGGAAGCCGATCGCGGTGAGCCGGAGCGACGGCTCCCGGGGTGGCTGTCACCGGGCGAGACGTCCGAAGCGCATCCGCCGGGTCAACCCCGGCGGATGCGCGGCGCCCGACGACCTCGCGCATGGTCAGCGACATTGCCCGCGTCTTCCGCACGCATTCGGTATGCGATTGTCCCTCCGTATTGCGACGCACCGCATCCGACACCGCGTTCCGGTCTGCGGAATACGGAATACGGAATACGGACCAATTTTAGGCGAGATGCCTCTTCCACATGTTCACATTTCCGCTTCCGGCGTCGGCGCAGTAGTACTTCGTGGAACCATCGGGATTGCGCCCCTCTTCCGCGTTGGAGCGGTTCGCGTCGCTCTGGCAGATCCCCCAGGGGGCTCCCAGTTCCGACCAGTACTTCACGACAAACGTGTTGACGTAATCGCTGGCGGCGGCACTGGTCGTGGTGGCGGCCGAGGCGCTGCCCGCGGTGACTGCCATCGCGGCGGCCGCCGCGGGTACGACCAAGGTCACGACGGCCGCGGGGCCCGGCCCGGCGTTGCCCGCCGGGCCGCGACCGGTCCGCAGGGCGTCACACTCTCGTCAGCTCCCGACCTCCATGTAGGCGCCGGCCCCGCTGTTCGCTGTCGTCCCCTTGGCGAAGAGCTTCCAGCCGCCGCCGGTGGGGGTGACGTTCAGCCCGCCGACGTAGAAGGTGTCGCTGCTGGTGTTGTATCTGCCGAGGACGCTGATGCCGGTCTGTGAGCCACCGCCGTAGTTCACGATGTCGAAGGTCTGACAGCTGCCCGCGCTCACGGTGGCGGTGGCGACGCTCTGCTGGTTCTGCTGCGCGGTGTTGAAGACCAGGTAGGCCGCGTAATTGCCCTGCGCGCAGAGCTGCACACGGCCCGCGCCGATCGCCGCGGTGGCGGCCTGGGCCGAACCGCCGGAAAGCAGCACGCCGGAGGCCAAAGCAGCTCCCACGACACTTGCCGCGGCACGCTTGGAGAACGCCCGAGTGAGCATGTCACACCCCTTACCTCAAGGTACGGAGGGCTCCGTACGAACACACGTTAGAGGTCACACCTTGCAGCAAACAAGTGTGACTTTCGGTCCACCAGGTCCGAATGCTGCCGCCGACCAGGTTTGCCCCAGATGCGTCCGGGAGGGACACGAACACGTCAGACTCGATGGCTGAACTCCGCGGAGGCCCGATCCCGTTGTCGGGTTGAAGGCCCTGTATCGGCAGGGCCGCAGGGGCGAACCGCCAGATCCCTGCCCGTCCCGTCCGGACGTGCTGCTGGATACCGGTGCCATCTACCAGAACGGAATCTCACATGCGCATGAGCCGAGCACTGCGACGACGGTCGGCGATCGCCACGGGTGCCGCACTCACCGCGGGCGCGGCCGTTGTCGCCCTCGGATCGCCGGCGTCCGCGGCCATCAGCAACCACCGCGTCCAGCTGTGTGCCCAGGGCAACTACGTTGCCGACATCACATGGTCCACCGGCCTCCACTCCTATGTGGTCAATCCGGGAAACTGCCAGACCTTCGACATCGTGGGCACCGGCGCCTACACCATCGGCGGCTTCTACAACGTCAGCAACGCCCACTTCGACATCACCAGGGTTCTGCCCGGCCCCGACGGATTCAACTCCGCCACTCCGGGCAGCAAGTGGGGAGCCGAAGGAACCACCACCGCCCCCTATGTGGTGCGTTGGCAGTAGGCACCGGCGGGTGTGCCGCTCGGGCTTCGAGCGGTGAACATCCGCGTGAGACATCCGGGGGCCGCGTCGGCGGCCCCCGGATGTCTCACGCGGGCCGCCGACGCGGGACGAGCTCCGGCCACGGAGCGTGGGTGGACCCCGAAGCAGTCGTCCCGGCTCCGCCGCCGGCGTGTCGCGACGGCGGAACCTCCACCCGGCACAACGAGTCGGTGGGAGGAAAGGTTCAGCACGACCGGCACACCTGCGCGGGGTACCGGGGCGGGGCCTTCGAGGGACCGGGCGCCCGGCCGAACCGGAGCAGCCCGTCCGCTGCCCGGAGTGTGTCCTCCGTCCAAAGTGCCGCCTGTCCGGCGACGACCCGCGTCGGCCCGGTTCGCCTCACATGCCTCGTACGCCGCCGACGGTTGACTGCATGATGCACTTGTATACGTATCTCCACACACGCCGGACCCCAGGCGTCCGGGCCTTTGTGTACTGACACGACCGGAGGAACCATGGATCTTCAACTCACGGGCCGACGAGCGGTGGTCACCGGCGGAAGCCGGGGTATCGGCTTCGCGATCGGCCGGGCCCTGGCTGAGGAGGGCGCGTCGGTCGCCCTGGTGGCACGATCCGTCCGTCACGCCGAGGAGCAGGCCGCCCTGCTGCGCGCGGAAACCGGTGCCGAGGTCGTCGCGGTCCCCGCCGACACGGGGGACGACGCCTCGGTGACCGCGATGGCACGGGTCGTGCGTGACCGGATCGGGGAGGTGGACATCCTGGTGAACAACGCCGCCACCACCAATCCCGGTGCGTTCCCGGACGACGCACTGGAGCACGAGATCAACATCAAGGTCCGGGGATACCTCCGATGCGTCCACGCCTTCGCTCCCGGGATGGCCGAGCGCGGCTGGGGCAGGATCATCAACATCAGCGGACTGGCGGCACGGCAGACCGGTTCGGTGACCGGCTCGGTCCGTAACGCCGCGGTGGTCGCCATGACGAAGAACCTGGCGGACGAACTCGGTCCGCAGGGGGTCAACGTGGTCTCGGTGCAGCCGGGCGGCACGCGGACACTCACCTGGCGCAACAGCCTGGAGACCCGGGCGAAGGCCGCAGGCATCAGCCCGGAGGAGCTGGAGGAGCGGATGGCCGCCGGTGTGTCCATCGGCAGGACCGTGGAGCCTCACGAGGTGGCGGCGGTCGTCGCCTTCCTGGCCAGTCCCCTCAGCGTGGCCATCAACGGCGACACGATCGCCGCGGGCGGCGGGGTCAAGGGACCGATCCACTACTGACGCCGGACGACCGGGAACCGCTCCGGCAGGGTCAGAATCCGCCTGGAGCCGATCCCACCGTCCGCCACGAAGGGCCACCAGCGATGCTGATGGCCCTTCGGTCGTTCTTCCGGCACGCCCAGTGGCCGTAGTAGTGGCCGCCGTGAGCACGCGCCGCACACCCGCGAAGTGTTTCCGGCGTAACCGACCGGCGCCGAGGGCAGTGTTGCCCCGGGCCGCCCGCAGGTGAGCGGGGCCGTCGTCGGAGCCCGCGTGGTGTGCCGCTTCGACGGGCGGCCCGTGGGTCATCGGCTTCGAACGGGCCCCCTCAGGAAGTCACTTGAGGGCATCGACTTCCAGGATCGCGGCAGTGAACGCCTCGGGCTGCTCCTGGGGCAGGTTGTGGCCCGCGTCGGGGACGACGTGATGGCTCCAGGGGCCGGTGAAGTGGGCGGCATAGCCGCTCCCGTCCGTCGGTGGCAGCACGCCGTCGGCCGCCCCGTCCAGGGTGACCGTCGGAACGGTGATCGGGGGCTGGTCCAGCAGCCGGTTCTCCAGGTCCGCGTAACGGGGGTCGCCCGGCGCGGCGCCCAGCCTGTGCCGGTAGCCGTGGATCACCACGTCGACGTAGTCGGGGTTGGTCCACAGTGATGCCGTCTGCGCGAACTCAGCCTCGGTGAACTGCCATTGGGGCGAGTTCCGGTGCCAGACGACACGCGCCAACTCGTCGCGGTCGCCCTGGAGCCCCTTTCGGCCGCGTTCGGTGAGAAAGTAGAAGAAGTACCAATAGCCCTCCTCCCGCTCGGGCAGCAGCGGCTGCTGGGCGGCGGCCAGGTTCTGGATGAGGTAGCCGTTGACCGAGACCAGGCCGGTGCAGCGCTCGGGCCACAGCGCGGCGGCGACGTCGCCGGCCCGGCCGCCCCAGTCGTAGCCGGCGAACAACGCCCGCGGAATGTGCAGAGCGTCCATGAAGTCGATCAGGTCCGCGCCGAGTGCCGCCTGCTGACCGGACCGGAGAGTGTCCGGGTGGCGGAACCGGGTCTCCCCGTGACCCCGCAGGTAGGGGATGTAGCAGCGGTAGCCCTGCCGGGCGAGGGCGGGAGCCACCTTCGCGTAGGAGCCGACGGGACTGAACGGCCAGCCGTGCAGGAGCATCACCGGCCTGCCGTCGGCCGGTCCGACGTCGTGGTAGGCGATGTCGAGGAGGGCGGTACGGGTGTGCCGTACGGGACCCAGACCCTGCGGGGCGCGCCCGGCCGAGGGCCGGGCGGCCGCCGTGTCCTCGCGTGCCGGAACCCGGCCCGCCCCGGTGAGACGGGCCTCGGCCGGTGTCGCGGTCCGGGGCAGGATGCGCCTGCTGATCATGTCCGCTTCCTCTCGTTCGGTTCTGAGGGTGTGGCAGAACGTGCGCACACACAATACGTCACCTCTCTGGCAGGTGATGAAGAACCTCGTTCCGCACTGGTCGAGTGGCCAAGGGCGAAACCACACCGAGCAGGCGCGTGTGCCGTCCCGCCCGCGGGCGGACCCTCCGGGGCACACGTATGTTTGAGCCGGGCCGGGCTCGGCGAGCCGGAACACCGGTCGATGCCGGACCGCTGTTCGTGCGGGGCCCCGGCCGAGCAGGTGCGGGTTCAGGGTCCCGGCATGAAGACGGACTTCGTCTCCAGAAAGCCCTCCAGCCCCTCGGGTCCGCCCTCCCGGCCGCTCCCGGACAGTTTGCGGCCGCCGAAGGGGGCGTTGGGGGCCATCTCGAAGCCGTTCACGGCGAGGTGGCCGGACCGCACCCGGAGGGCCACCTCGAACGCGGCCTCGGGGTCCGCCCCGTGGACGCTTCCGCTGAGTCCGTACTCCGTGTCGTTGGCGATGCGTACGGCGTCGTCCACGTCGTCGTACGCCTGCAACGTGATCAGCGGGCCGAAGATCTCCTCACGCGCGATCGTCATGCCGGGGGTGACGTCGGTGAAGACGGTGGGGTCGACGTAGTGTCCCCGGTCGAAGCCCTTCCGCCTGCCGCCTCCGGTCAGCAGACGCGCGCCCTCCCGGCGGCCCGTTTCCGCGTAGGCGAGGACACGGGCGTACTGACGTGCGTTCAGCACCGGTCCGACGTCGGTCGCCGGGTCCCAGGGATCACCGACCGTCAGCGCTTCGACCGCGGCCACGCAGACCTCCTCCACTTCCGCCATGCGGTGGCGGGGAGCCAGTATCCGGGTCTGGGCGAAGCAGATCTGACCGGAGAACGGCATCGCCAGGGGAAGCAGGGCCGGCAGTACCGTGGACGGATCGGCGTCGTCGAGGAGGATCGCGGCGGATTTGCCGCCCAGTTCGAGCGTCGTGCGGGCCATGCGCCGGGCGGCGACTTCGGCGATACGTGTGCCGACGGCCGTGCTGCCGGTGAAGCTGATCTTGTCCACCCCGGGGTGGGCGACCAGACGGGCGGACTGCTCCGCGTCGGCCGTCACCACGTTGACGACTCCCGGGGGGAGGCCGGCGGCGAGAGCGCACTCGGCCAGGACCAGTGCCTCCAGGGGGCTTTCCACCGGTGACTTCAGGACGACGGTGCAGCCTGCGGCCAGGGCGGCGCCGACCTTGTGCGCGAAGATCGCGAAGGTGGCGTTCCAGGGGGCGATCAGCGCGGCCACGCCCACCGGTTCGCGTACCACCCGCGCATGGCCGCGGTGGGTGGGGCGTCGGTCGGCGAAGGAGTGGGTGCCCGCCAGCCGGGCGAAGAAGTCGAGGCGGCTCTCTCCCGCGCGCACGAGGCCCCGGGCGAAGGTGACGGGAGCCGCGACCTGGGCGGTCCACAGCCGCGTCAGCAGGGGGAGCCGGCGGCGGGCCTCCTCGGCGAATCGTCCGAGGTGGGCTGCGCGTTCGGCGGCGGGCATCCGCGGCCAGGGGCCGTGGTCGAGAGCGGTGCGGGCCGAGGCGACCGCCCGGTCCACGTCGCCGTCGTCGGCGAGTGGCAGGGTCAGGGTCGGTTCCTCGGTCGACGGCGAGGTCAGCGTGACCCGGCGTCCGGAGGACGCCCGCTCCCATCGGCCGCCGAGCGGGAAGCAGTGCAGGAACTCGTCCGGCAGGTCGACGGGGAAGCCCGTCGTCCCGGACCCCATCCGGGCGCCCGCATCCGCGGCGGTCACGCGGTCGCCGCCTTGCCGGCGAGGATCCACCGGTTCGCGGCCAGCGCGTCGTCCGGGGCCGGCTCGGGCCCGCGACCGTACCGCCGCGTGAAGTCGAACGGGGTGTGCACGTCGTGCGTCCAGCCCAGGGCCGCCAGTTCGGCGACGGTGTCCGGACGCGGCTCGGCGTCGAACAGGGCGAGCAGGTCGATCCCGGTACGCTCCCTCACCGCGGCGTAGATGGGGAAGTCGCGCTGGGCGACCGGATCCACCCCTTGCTTCACCTCGCAGCCCAACACGCTTCCCGGGGCGCTGAGAGTGTCGATCGTCCGCAGGAGTTCGCGCTCGGCGGCGGGTGGCAGGTAGGGCACCAGTCCCTCGGCGAGCCACGCCGTCGGGGCGTTGGAGTCGAACCCGGCGGCGATCAGCGGACCGGTCCAGTCCTGCCGGAGGTCGACGGCCAGGGCGACGCGTGCGGCCCGCGGTGTGGCGCCGAGAGAGCCCAGAACGGACTGCTTGAAGTCGAGCACGTCCCCGTGGTCGATCTCGAAGACCGTGGTGCCGTCCGGCCAGGGCAGGCGGTGGGCACGGGTGTCCAGGCCGGCTCCCAGGACGACCGCCTGACGGCAACCGTGGGAGGCGGCGTCGGTGAGGAAGTCGTCGAACACCCGGGTGCGCAGGCCGAAGAAGCCGGCCAGTCGGCCCCACAGCGGATCCGCGTCGCCGCCGGGCACCTGGTCGGAGCTCGTGGGCCAGTGGGCACAGCCCGGAGCTGCCTCCAGGAAGGCCCGCGCGTACGTGTCCCGGGCCAGTCCCCCGGGCCGCGACGCCTCGATCGCCCGCGCCGCGGCTACGAGGAACGCGGTCATCCCCACACCGGCCACGCCCGTACTGCCCGCCTGTACCGTGCCGGTCATCGCTCTCCTCGCTTCGTCGGCGGTTCGGGCACCGAGGCTGTCCCGCGCAGTCCCGCGAGCCTCGGACCCCGGGTTCGTCCGGCCGGTACGACATCACTCACAGGTCGGACGTTCGGACATCTTCTTCCCATGACACGTTGCGGGCAGCCCGCTGTGTTCACGCCTCCCGCCGGGCGCGGAACGAGGCGGTCGTCCGGTGCGTCGGCAGCGGCTCCGGCACGCACCGCCCACGGGGCGATGCGTGCCGGTGACCTACCGCATTCCTGAGGCTGCAGCACTCAGGAATGCAGCCTCAGGACTGCCGTTCCTCGTCCTGCGGGTCCTTCGACAGCCTCCCCAACTGGGCGAGCCACAGCTCGTTCAGTTGCTCGGTCCAGTCTCGGGACAGGGTGTCGAGGGGCTTGGGCACGTCGGCGCGTACGGCGTTCTCGACCACGATCTCGGTGCCGTGTTCGGTCCCCGTGAGCAGCCAGGCCTGGTAGAGCATGACGCCCCCGCCGATACCCAGCCAGCCGATCCGGCGGGGCGGCACGTTCTCCCCCACGAAAACCTCGAACCGGTGGCCCGCCCAGACCACCTCGAAGGTCTGCGTCAGGGTGACGGAGCTGACCTCCTCACACCCCGGCACCCACTTCGGCCAGTTCGCGACGTCGGTGAGGAGGGTGAAGGAGCGCTCCGGCGGACCGGGCACGACAGCCTGCGCCCGGTGGAAGCTGTGCGCGTCGGCGGGCGAGAATCCGGACGGCCAGTGGATGTCCGGGTGGCTGTCTGAAGTGTCGTACATCCGCTCTCTCGCACATTCGCTTGATTACTGTGGGACACGCGACGTCGCCGACCGCGCGACCATTCCTGGACGTTCCCCGACCCAGTGTGCAGGCGGCGGCGAACGGCCACATACGTCATCTGACTGGGCATTCTTCCTCGCGTCAGCCGACGTCCTCCAGTTTGAGGGCGGCCAGAGCGTCGTGCAGGGCCACCCGGGAGCTTATGCCGAGCTTGGGGTAGATCTGGTAGAGGTGCGTTCCGATGGTGCGGTGCGACAGGAAGAGCCGCTCGGCGATCTGCTTGTTGGTGAGCCCGGTCGCCGCCAGGGTCGCGATCTCCCACTCCTGTGCCGTCAGAGCACCACGCCCCCGCTGCGCGGAGTTGGACGGGGTGTGGCCGCTGGCCCGGAGTTCGGCGGCGGCGCGCGCGGCCCACGGCGTCGCTCCGAGCTCCTCGAAGGTCTTGGATGCCAGGACCAGTTGGTCCTGGGCCTCCCGGGTCACGCGCCGACGCCGCAGGCGTTCGCCGTACAGAAGGCGTACCCGGGCAACGTCGAAGGGCCAGTCGGCGGTCTCGGCCAGCGAAAGAGCCCGCTCGAAAAGGGCCAACGCCTCGTCGTCGGACGCCGTCAGTGCCTCGCAGGCCAGCACCAGCATGTGCAGGCGGGGCGACAGCCGGGCCACGGAGGAGGCCCGCAGGGCAGCCGTGCGGACGGCGGCCTCGTCGGCTCGTCCCGTACGTACGGTCGCCTCCACCACGTCCAGGACGCAGTCCAGAGCGATCGGCTGATGGTCGGCGAACGGTTCGGGCGGGGTGATCTGGGCCAGTTGCCGGTAAGCGGCCTCGAAGTCGCCGCACGCCAGGGAGGACAGTCCTCCGGCGTGCAGGGCGAGTCCTCGCGCCCCCTGGGCACCGCGGGGTACCGCCCACCGGACGATCTCCTCGCACAGGGCTTCGCAGGTGGCCGTGTCGCCCCTCGACCCGGCCACCAGGGCCTGGACGAACTGGAACTTGCAGTCGAAGAAGTGGTAGCCGTGCTCCCGGCACAGGTCGAGTCCTTCGCCGGCCAGCCGCACCGCCTCGTCCCACCGTCCCGCGTGGTGGTAGTCCAGACACAGGTGCATCAGCGCCGCCACGTGCCTGCGGGCGGGAGCGCTGCCGGCCCGGCCCTGTTCGACCAGCCGCAGAGTGGGCTCCCGTACGTCCGCGAGCCGGTCCAGGTAGACGCAGCCGATCCCGACGCGGATGACCCGGGTCGGGTCCTCCCCGATGTCGGCGAGCAGCGCATCGAGGACGTCCAGCGCCCGGTGCCCGGTCCGGGCGGGGTCGCCGAAGGTCTGGGCGCACACGCGCAGCAGGTCGGGGGGCTCGGGGGTCAGCCGTTCGAGGGCCCGGAGGACCGGTGGCCAGGTGCTGGGGTCACCGCTGTACCAGCACAGGGTGATCAGAGTGAACAGGGCTTCGATCAGCGCGTCGTCCGACGCGTCGTATCCGTGTCCGCCCGCCTCGATCGCGGCCGTCAGCAGCCGGTGGGCGGTGCCGACGTCCCCCTCCTGGTTGATCAGGAGGAGCGCCGAGGCTGCCGCCGCGTGCAGCGAATCCCCGGTGGTGGGTGCGGCCCGGCGGGCTCCGGCGAGCAGACGGGAGACGTCCACCAGCCCGCCGCCGACGTCGGCGCCCACGTACGCGGCTTCCGCCAACCGCCTGCTCTCGTCGGCCGGTGAAGGGCTGAGCACGGCGGCACGGGTCAGCGCCGCCACCGCGCCCAGTGCGTCCCCGCGGCCGAGCCTGCGGTGAGCGGCGTACTCCAGGAGCCCGGCGACCGTCTCGTCCGGGCTGGTCGTCACCGGCCGGCTCGACGTGCTGGAGGGCCGCGGCTACGTGCGCCGCACCCCCTCCACCACCGACCGGCGCAGGGTCGTCGTGGAAC
>NZ_JBSFVR010000119.1:0-20678 GCF_053592415.1 Streptomyces sp. NPDC002690
TCCGCGTGGTGTGGCGGTAGTAGAGGCGGTCGACGTAGAGCCGCTCCTCCTCGGGGCTCCAGTTGGTGAGTCGCACGCAGCAGCGTGCGGGCCCACCTCTGTTTCCGGACAGCGCTATCGTCGCTTCCTGGTGAGGGTGGTCCAGCGCGGGTCGACGCGGTCGAGCCAGGCGTCCTGATCGTCGGCGAGAGGCTCCCGCAGGGGGAGCGCGAGGAAACGGCAGCGGAACACGAGGCCGGCATCACCCCCGTCGCCGTGCACGTGGTGTTCCCAGACGTCCGGGGTGTCGGCGGGCACTCGCAGGGAGAAGAAGCTGGTCCGTCGCGGCTGTCCCGTGTCGGGGTGGGGCTTGTCCTCCACGGCGACTCGCCCCACCACCGTCGCCGTCGACAGACCTGTTTCCTCGGCGACTTCCCGAAGGACCGCTTCCTCCAGTCCTTCGCCCGCTTCGACCCCGCCGGCAGGGACTTGGGTGCCCGCCTCCGGCATGCCCACGTGGTCGAAGACCAGGAGTTCGGGGGTCGTACGGTCTCGGACCACGTACGCGGCCACACGGATTCTCGGCTGATCCATCTCGGCAGTGTCCGTCATGAACGCCGATCGAGCCGTGTGACCGGTACGCCCGGTGGGGGTGCTTGGGTGTGCGTGGGTTCGCGTGGACTCACGGGAGCAGAGCGGGACCGGACTCGCGTACGAGGGACATCTCGGCGAACACCGTCTTGCCGACCGTGCGGTGCTCGATGCCCCACCTGTCGGCGATGTGCGCCACGATCAGCAGCCCCCGTCCGAAGCAGTCGGTATCCACGGGCTTGCGGGTGTCGGGCAGCCGTTCCGACCGGGGGTCGGCGACCTCGATCCGCAGGGCGGTCGCGGTGACCAGGAGCCGGACGCGGAAGAGGCGGTCCCGCAGAGCCCCGTGCAGCACCGCGTTGGTGGTCAACTCGCTCACCAGCAAGCCCACATCGTCGGCCAGGTCGTCGTACCCCCACTCCACGACGAGCCGCACGGCCCTGTGCCGGCTGCGCCGGACGCTGCCGGGCGTGGGCGTGTAGCTGAGCACGTCCTCATGGAGAACGGGTTCGGGGGCGGGGATTTCCTGGGCGGGCGTCATGGACACGTACCTCCGTGGAAACGGGCGGTGGCGATGCCGAGCCGGCGCCGGGCCGGTACGTCTCGGCGCAGGGCAGGACGGTGCACTTCCGCCGGTCGGCTCCGCTGAGCGAGCGGTGGAGCACTGAACGTAGCGCCCTCGTTATCCGGGACTCAAGGTTTCGGGGACTATATTCCCCGTACGAGTTACGGAGTCCTCCTGGGCGCAATGAGCTGCGAGACTGGGCCCGTTCACTGGGAGGGCTACATGCAGGCATCCGGTAGGAGCGCGGCCGGGAACCGGGTATCCACCGTTCTCGGCCGACGGCTGGGCGGGGAACTTCAGCGTCTGCGCGTCATGGCCGGTCAGACGCAGAAGCAGGCGGCGGAAGCGTTGAGCGCGACGCAGACCAAGGTCGTGAAGATGGAAAGCGGCTGGGTCCCCATGCGCGATCCGGACATCACGGCCCTCTGCGCGGCCTATGGGATCAGTGATCCGAAGGTCCTGGCCCACCTTTTGGAACTGGCCAAGACGGACCGTGAGAGGCGCAAGGTCAAGGGCTGGTGGAACGAGACGCCGACTTTGTCCACCCAGGTGGAGTACATCGCCATGGAGGACGCGGCGGTCCGGGTTCGCCAGTGGCAGATGGCGCTCATCCCTGGTCTCTTTCAGACCGCTGAGTACACCAGAGCCATGGGTGTGGCTGACATGTCGTGGGACGACCTCGACAGGATCGAGGATGTCGTTGCGGGAAGGGCCAAGCGGCAGCTGAAGTTGTACGGAGAGGCTCCACTGCGCATTCACGCAGTCATCTGGGAAGCTGCCTTCCGTCAGCTGATGGGAGGGCCGCAGGTGATGGCGCGGCAACTTGCTCATCTGTGTGAGTTGGCTGAACTACCCAACGTGCACATCCAGGTGCTTCCCTTTCGCGCCGGTGGCCACCCGTGCATCGGAGGCCCTTTCAACGTGCTCTCCTTCGGAGAAGATGAGGCGGTCGACGTGGTGCACATGGATACCCCGCGTTCCACGATCTGGGTGGAGGACGCGGAGGAATCTGCCGTGTTCGTGAGTCTCTTCAACCAGGCGTCCCGCATGAGCCTGTCGCCCTACGACTCGATCGGGTTCATCGACGACATTGCAAAGGGAATGAGCAAGTGAAGCCGTACCACTTCCATAAGTCGAGCTACAGCGCTACGTCCAGCGAGTGCGTCGAAGTGGCCCGCAACATCCCCGGCTCCGTGGCCGTCCGTGACTCCAAGCGCCCCGGCGGACCCGCCCTCGTCGTCACCCCCGCTGCCTGGGCCGCCTTCGCCGCCGACCCGGATCTCGCGGATGAGCCTTCGGCCGGCTGATCCGCCACCTTCCGGGCCGGAGTTGAGCGCGCAGGGGCCGGACTGGGATCGGATGTACGACTGCCAGGGCGACACGGAGCGTGTCCCGCGACTCCTGGACCAGGTGGAACGGGAGGACGACGCCGAGGCGTGGTGCGAACTGCGTCACCGGCTCGTGCTGGAGGACGACTGGGTGTTCCCCGCTTCCTTCGCCGCTCTGCCACGTCTGGTGCGGCTCGCGGAGACGCGTGGCCGGGCGCGCGGACTGGCGGGTGCGATCGTCCGGCGGGCGGGTTGCGACCACGGTTGCGAGGACCTGCTGGCAGGGTGCGCCGAGACGATCAGCGCGCTCGACGGACTCCTGGACCGATATCTGAGGACCCGGCCGTCCGACTACCTTCCCGCTTTCCGCGCCCTTCTCGGGGCGCGCGGGCAGTATCACTTGGCTGCCGTGCTGGACGACTTCGCGGACGACTTCTACCCGGTGGACTGTCCGCACTGCGGCGGGGAGACCACGATCGCCATCGGTGGCTACGGTCGCTATTCCGCGGTGCGGGACTGGAATCTGGGGGACGTGGACCGCAGGGAGCTGCGGCCGGCGTCCCCGGAGGAACTGTCCGGGACCGGCCGGTGGATGTACGCGACCGCGTCCCGGGACGGTGAGCAGGTGTTGGCCGAGGGCGTGGCCCACCTCTTCGGGCGGGCAGAATGCCCGCGCTGCGGCTCCGTGTTCAGCATTGCGGAGGAGTACGCGCTTGCGAACCTGCCCTCCTCCGGTGACTACCCGTCCGTCTGACGCGGTTCGCCGCGCGGCTCGCCGCTCAGTCTCGCGACGGGCGGTCGAGCCAGCGGCCGTCCTGGTACTCGGCGGGGATCTCGTCCTCCCACGGATCGATCCCGAGGCGCTCCAACTCCTCGAACCAACGGTCGCGCTGGGATTCCGGGAGGCGTCGTCCGCACCAGGGGCAGAAGTCGATGGTGCTCGCCGACGTGCCGCCGTCGTGGATGATCAGCCCGTACTGCTGGAACCGGGGGTCGAACTCGACCAGCGTGTCCGGGCAGGCGAAGGGGTCGTCGTGCTGGTCGCACTCCGGGCTCGCGTACCGGGTCATCGTTTCGCAGCAGTGATCGGACACGGTCTGGCGGCTCGCTCTCATCGGGATTTCGGGTGAAGTTACCCGGGCGATCCGATGGTGCCGCATCCCTTTTCCCGCGCGCGGAGCCACCGGGGCCGAGACGCTACCCCCGCCGGACCTCCGCCATGAAGCACCCGAACTCCACCGCCCGTACGTGCACCACTGCCACGGCCGGGTCCGCGAAGGTCTCGCGCAGGGCGTGGTCCGTCTCCGCCGCCCGTTCGCCCGGCAGTTCGACGAGGCCCGGCCGGCCGCTGTCCGGACTCGCCCTGCCGGCCGTCAGGGGTTCGTACGGGGCTCGGTAAGGGCGTTGACCTCGGGCGAGGGCACCCCCATCATCGACTGGTGATCATAGCTGCCGGAGGTCCGCCGGACTTCGTGCCCACTTTCATGCTGTTCGTCGGACTGGTGACGACCCTCCTGGGGGCTCTGCTCCTCTCCCCCCGGGGGGCCGCGTGGATGCGGAGCCGGGCCGAGAGCCAACGGCGGCGGGGTGTCGCCCCGGGAGCCGCTCCCCAGGCGTTCGCGCAGGAGGACGGGCCGAACCTCATGAGGATCGTCGCTCTGGTGTGGGTGATCGCGGGGCCGGTCATCGCTGTCGTGTGTGGCGCCGTGATCGTCCTCAACTGACCCTCCGAGGCGCTACCCCCGCCGCACCTCCGCCATGAAGCACCCGAACTCCACCGCCCGTACGTGCACCACTGCCACGGCCGGGTCCGCGAAGGTCTCGCGCAGGGCGTGGTCCATCTCCGCCGCCCGCTCGCGCGGCAGCTCCACGAGGTGTCCGCCGAGGATGTGCCCCCGGGCGTCGTAGGCCCGAAGCACCCTTCGGGGGCCGTGGAGCGGGGCCGGGTAGCCGGAACCGGAAGTCGGGCCGCCGCAGTCCTCGGCGTGGACGAAGACCGGGCCGCATTCGTCGTACGGCCCCGGTTCGGCGCCGGTCTCCTGGGCCCAGCGGCGCAGCGGGGCGTAAGAGACGAGGACGATCCGGTCGCCCTCCGCGCTCCGGCGGAGGCAGCAGCGGAGCGGGGCGCCGCCTTCCGGGTCGGTGATCGCCTTCCGGGCGTGGCCGGCGTCGTCCTGCAGACGGAGCTGGTCCAGCGTCGCGGGGGCGATGGCGTGTACTTCGTACGTCGTGGTCATGGGATCAGGGTTCCGGCGCGGAGCCTGCGGCGCTGGCGGGAATCGGACGTGACGTTTTCCGAGTGCGGTGGCCCTCGCCCGCCCGCTGCCGGGTGAGCTCCGCCCGGCTCCCGGCGGCGGGTGTCCCGTACTCCTCTCACCCGTGCGGGCGCTTGGCCGTTACCGATCGGGCGACCGGGTTACTCGTGAGGCATGACACCGACCCCTGCATCACCACAGGACAACGGAGAACCCACCGGACACCGCCGCTCCGAGCACCAGGACGCCGGTGGGTACGCCGGCGAGGACGTGCGCGGGCGGGAGACGGAGGACGTCGGGCCCGGCCCCGAGGTGGAGGCCAACGCTCCCGATACCCCGACCAGCATGCCCAAGCGCTCGTGGAGCGCGGTGCTGAGGCGGACGTTCAAGGAGTTCAAGAACGACGAGCTCGCCGACCGGGCGGCCTCCCTGACCTACTACGGCATCCTCGCGCTCTTCCCGGCGCTGCTGGTGCTGGTCTCGATCCTCGGTCTCGCCGGGGAGTCGACGACGCAGAAGGTCATGGACAATCTGAAGAAGCTCGCTCCCGGGCCGGCCCGCGACATACTGACCGACGCCGTGCGGCAGTTGCAGAACAACGGCGGGGTCGGGTCGCTGATGGCCGTCGTGGGCCTGGTGCTGGCGGTGTGGTCGGCGTCCGGCTACATCGCGGCGTTCATCCGTTCCTCCAACGCCGTCTACGACGTGCCCGAGGGGCGTCCGGTGTGGAAAATACTGCCTCTGCGTCTCGCACTGACCGTGGTCCTGATGGTGATGGCGGTGATCAGCGCCCTGATCGTGGTCTTCACGGGTCCCCTCGCGCGCCGTGCGGGCGAGACGCTGGGCGTCGGGGACACCGCGATGGCGGTGTGGTCGATCGCCAAGTGGCCCGTACTGGCTTTGCTGGTCACGCTCATGATCGCGATCCTCTACTGGGCCGCCCCCAACGCGCGTGGGAGGGGCTTTCGTTGGATCACCCCGGGGAGCTTTCTCGCTCTTCTGATCTGGCTGGTCGCTTCGGCCGGCTTCGCCCTCTACGTCGCCAACTTCGCTTCGTACAACAAGACGTACGGCACCCTCGCCGGGGTAGTCGTCTTTCTGGTGTGGTTGTGGATCACCAACCTGGCGATCCTCCTCGGCCTCGAATTCGACGCCGAGATGAGCCGGGAGCGTGCCATCGTCGGCGGCCTTCCCGAGAACGAGGAGCCGTACGTCGAACCGCGCGACACCTCCAAATGGACCGACGAGGACCGCCGTCGGCTCGGCTGATCCGTCCGGGACGCGCCGGGCTTCCGCGGCTCCTCGTCCCCGGACGAGTGGAAGGACACGACGACCGTGGACGGCATGACGAGCGACGGCGCGGGGGCGCGCCACCTGATCCCCGGCCTTGCGGCACTGCGGCGGGAAGACCGCCGGCTGACCCGGCGGGTGGCCCACTGGAGGTCGCCCGTGACGCGGGAGGTGCTTCCGGCGGTGGAGTCGGCGGCGGAGCGTACCAAGCTGTGGTGGGCGGCGGCCGGGGTGATGGTCGCCGTCGGCGGCCCCCGCCACCGCAGGGCCGCGATGGCCGGGCTGGCCGGCATGGGACTGGCGGAACTCCTCTCCAACGGGGTGGGCAAGCCGCTCTGCGAGCGACGCAGACCGCCCGCCGAGCTGATCCCGCACGACGGAGTGGAGGACCGCCCGGGCAGCTCCTCCTTTCCCTCCGGGCACACCGCCGCCGCGGTGGGGTTCACGGCGGCGGTCGCCGGTCTCTCTCCGCTCGTGGGCGCGGTGTGCGCGGTACCGGCCGCGCTGGTGGCCGTCGAGCGGGTGCAGTCGGGGGCGCACTACCCGAGCGACGTGGCCGTCGGCGCGGCCCTCGGGCTGACGAGTGCGTGGCTGGTACACCGCACGCCCGGGCTCTGGCGGGTCCTCCGCCCCCACGTGCGGTGACCGGCTGCGGTGATCCGGGCGCGTGCGCACGCGGGGGACCGTCCACGAGGGTGCCGTGCATGCGGAGATGCTGCCGGGGTAGCCGCAGATTGGCTCATTCATGACAATCCAGGACGTGCGGTGGACCACGCTCCCCCGGGGAGCGACGCTGCGAGGAGAGGCGGGCGAGGACCATGACCACGGTGGAGCACCCGGCCACAACGGCAGGGTCAGGAACGGGACGCGGCACCGGCCCGGGTTCGGGCGCCGGTGACGAGGGCGCGTCGGTCGGCGCGCTGGTGACCCAGGCGTCACAGCAGCTCTCCCAGCTGGTGCGGGACGAGATGCGCCTCGCGCAGGCGGAGATGACCCAGAAGGGCAAGCGATTCGGCCTGGGCGGTGGACTGTTCGGCGGCGCGGCAACGGTGGGATTCCTCGCGCTGGGCGCGCTGGTGACCGCCGGGATCGCGGGCCTGGCCACCGTGCTGCCCGTCTGGGCGGCGGCGCTGATCGTGGGTGCCGTGCTGGCGGCGGTCGCCTCGGTCCTGGCGGTGGAGGGCAAGAAGGAGATCGCCCTCGCCACCCCGCCCACCCCCCGGCGGGCCATCGACGACCTGAAGGCGGACGTGGCCGAGATCAAGGAGAAGGCACACCGATGAACGACATGCCCCGGTCCCAGAACCAGAACCAGAACCAGAACCAGCCCGTGACCCCGGCGCCGTACTCCGACGAGCCGGTGACCCCGGAGGAGCTCCGGCGAAAAGCGGAGGCGACCCGCGAGCAGCTCGGCCGGACGGTCGAGGCACTGGCGGAGAAGGCCGACGTGAAGGCCCAGGTCCAGCGGAAGGCGGAGGACGCCAAGGAGCAGGCCAGGCGCAAGGCGACGGAAGCCAAGGTCCAGGCCCGGCTGAAGGCCATGGACGCCAAGGCGCAGGTCCGGGACAAGACAGCCGTCGCCAAGGCCCAGGCGCGGGAGAAGGCCGCACGGGCCGGGCACGAGGCCGCCCGGATCGCCCGGGACGCGCAGGAGAAGCTCCCGCCTCCCGTGGTCGACCGGGCGATGCGCACCAAGGACCGGGTCACCTCGGCCGCCCACGCGGTGGCGGCCAAGGTCGAGGAGAAGACCCCGGTCGCGTTCGCGGAGCGGGCCGGCCGTGCTCAGCGGGCGGCCGGACGGCGGCGCGGGCCGCTGCTCGCGGTGGCCGCCGTCGCGCTGCTGGTGGTGGTCGCGAAGCGCCGTACCTCCGGGAAGCGTTGACGCCGTCACCGGCGGGGGAGACCCGGCGGTGAGGACGCCGCACCGAAGGGCCGGGCCCGGACTCGCAGGAGCCCGCCCGGCCCTTCGGTGCGGTGAGCGGGGGCGCCGCGAGTGTTCCTGCGGTGCGCGACACGCGTGTCGGACACGGCCTACGGACGCCGTCCCCGGGGCAGGGGTGGAGTCGGGCCCGCACAGGCCGCGCCCCTGTCGTACCGAAGCGGAGGAGACGGCGATGGCAACCGAGAGGGAGACGGGTACGGTCCCCGGGGAACGCGTCCCCGGGGACACGGAGTGGTGGAAGTCCGCGGTCGTCTACCAGGTCTACCCGCGCAGCTTCGCGGACTCGGACGGCGACGGGATCGGCGACCTGGACGGCATCACGGGTCGCCTGGACCACATCGCGGACCTGGGGGCGGACGTGCTCTGGCTGTCCCCGGTGTACCCCTCGCCGCAGGCGGACAACGGCTACGACATCAGCGACTACCAGGACATCGACCCCGTCTTCGGCGACCTGGACGCCTTCGACCGCCTGCTGGCCGCCGTGCACGAGCGCGGCATGAAACTGATCATGGACCTGGTGGTCAACCACACCTCGGACGCGCACCCGTGGTTCCAGGAGTCCCGCGACCCCGGTAGCCCCAAGCGCGACTGGTACTGGTGGCGTCCGCCGCGCGACGGCCGGCCGGGCGGCGTGACCGGCGCCGCCACGGGGCGCGAGGGCCGGGAGCCGAACGACTGGGGCTCGTTCTTCTCGGGCCCCGCCTGGACGTACGACGGGGCGAGCGGGGCGTACTACCTCCACCTGTTCGCGCCGGGCCAGCCCGACCTCAACTGGGAGAACCCCGAAGTGCGTCGGGCGGTGTACGCCATGATGCGGTGGTGGCTGGACCGGGGCGTGGACGGATTCCGGATGGACGTCGTCAACCTGATCTCCAAGAACCCGGCCCTGCCCGACGGTCTGCCGACCGGCGAGGGGCCGTACGGCGACGGCTCACCCCACTACGTCTGCGGCCCGCGCATCCACGAGTACCTCCAGGAGATGCACCGCGAGGTGATGGGCCGCTACCCCGGCCGGCTGCTCAGCGTCGGGGAGATGCCCGGGGTGACCGTCGAGCAGGCCCGGCTCTTCACCGATCCGCGTCGCGCGGAGCTCGACATGGTGTTCCAGTTCGAGCACGTGGGGCTGGATCACGGGCGCGGCAAGTTCGACCCGCGCCCGCTGCGCCTGACCGACCTGAAGGCCTCGCTGGGGCGCTGGCAGGAGGGCCTCGCGGACGTCGGCTGGAACAGCCTGTACTGGAACAACCACGACCAGCCCCGCGTGGTGTCCCGGTTCGGCGACGACGGCGCCCGGCACCGCACCCGTTCCGCGAAGATGCTGGCGACCGTGCTGCACCTGCACCGGGGCACCCCGTACGTCTATCAGGGCGAGGAACTCGGGATGGCCAACGCCCCGTTCGACACCATCGAGGACTTCCGGGACATCGAGTCGCTGCACCACTACGCCGAGTCCGTGCGTGCGGGCGCCCGGCCCGAGGACGTGCTGCCGGGCCTGCGCGCGATGGGCCGGGACAACGCGCGTACCCCCATGCAGTGGGACGCCTCCCGGCACGCGGGGTTCACCACCGGGACTCCGTGGCTCCCGGTCAACCCCGACCACACCGAGGTCAACGCCGAGGCGGCCGAGGCCGACACCGACTCCGTGCTCCACCACTACCGGCGGCTCATCGCGCTCCGGCACGACGAACCCTGCGTCGTGCACGGGGACTTCACGATGCTGCTGGCGGACGACGAGCGGATCTACGCGTTCACCCGCAGCCATGGCGGTACGACCCTGCTCGTGCTCGGGAACTTCACCGGCGACATAGTGGCCCTCGACCTGGCGGGAGCGGGAGCGGGCCTCGCGGGGTGGGAGGGCGCCGAGATCCTCCTCGACAACGGCCCGTCGGCCCCTCGCGAGCCCGGACGTCTGGTGCTCGCCCCCTGGGAGGCGAGGGTGCACCGCCGCAGGGGATGAGTCCGTGCCCGGGGGCGCCGCGAAGATGATCCGGGCGACCCCGGGTACTCGCGCCCCATGACTGTCTACGGATTTCACGCATCGCACGAACAGGTGCCTCCCGCAACGCTGTTGGCTGCCGCCGTCCGTGCCGAGCAGGCGGGTTTCACCGCCGCCATGTGCTCCGACCACTTCTCGCCCTGGAGCGTCCGGCAAGGTGAGTCCGGCTTCGCCTGGTCCTGGCTGGGGGCGGCGCTCCAGGCCACCGACAGCGTCCCGCTGGGCGTGGTCAACGCTCCCGGTCAGCGCTACCACCCCGCGATCGTCGCGCAGGCCATCGGGAGCCTCGCCGCGATGTACCCGGGCCGGTTCTGGGCCGCCCTGGGCAGCGGTGAGGCGTCCAACGAACACATCACCGGCACCGGCTGGCCGCGCAAGGAGGTCCGCAACGCCCGGCTGCGGGAGTGCGTCGACATCATCCGGGCGCTGCTGAACGGCGAGGAGGTGAGCCACGACGGCCTGGTGACCGTGGACCGGGCCCGGCTCTGGACGCTCCCCGAGGCGGTGCCGCCGCTGATCGGCGCCGCGTGCAGCGAGGAGACCGCGCGGTGGTGCGCCGAGTGGGCGGACGGTCTGATCACCGTCAACGCCCCGCACGCGACGCTGCGGCGGATCGTGGAGGCCTACCGCTCGGCGGGCGGCGCCGGACCCCTGCACCTCCAGGTGCACCTGAGCTGGGACCCCGACCCGGACACGGCCCTCGCCCTCGCGCACGACCAGTGGCGCACCAACGTGCACGGCCCGCCCGCCAGTTGGGACCTCGACTCCGCTGAGCTCTTCGACCACGTCAGTGAGCACGTGACGCCCGGGCGGGTCGCGGAGAGCGTCCGCGTCTCGGCCGACCTCGGCCAACACGCCGCCTGGCTCCAGGAGTACGCCGACCTCGGGTTCGACACGGTGATGCTGCACCACGTGGGGGTCGAACAGAGCGCCTTCATCGACGCGTTCGGCGAGAAGGTGCTGCCCCGACTCGACGTCACCCGGCCCGCCCCCGCCGTGGCGGGTGGTACCCGATGAGGCTGACCCGTACCTCCGACGTGTGGTGGAAGAACGCGGTCGTCTACTGCCTGGACGTGGAGACGTTCCAGGACGGCGACGGCGACGGAGTCGGTGACTTCGCCGGGCTCACCCAACGGATCGACCACCTGGTGCGCCTCGGTGTCACCTGCGTGTGGCTGATGCCCTTCTACCCGACCATGGAACGCGACGACGGATACGACATCACCGACTTCTACGGCGTCGATCCGAGGCTGGGCACCCTGGGCGACTTCACCGAGTTCGTGCGCACCGCCCGGGACCGGGGAATCCGGGTCATCGCCGACCTGGTGGTCAACCACACCTCGGACCAGCACCCCTGGTTCCTGGACGCCCGCTCCGGACGCGGTTCCGCCCACCGCGACTGGTACGTGTGGTGCGACACCCCGCCCGAGGACGGACCGCAGGGGGTCGTCTTCCCCGACGAGGAGAAGAGCGTCTGGGAGTACGACGAGGCGACCGAGCAGTACTACCTCCACCGCTTCTACAAGCAACAGCCCGATCTCAACGTCGCCAACCCCGCCGTGCGGGACGAGATAGCCCGCATCATGGGCTTCTGGACGGAGCTCGGGCTGTCCGGATTCCGCGTGGACGCGGTGCCCTTCCTGCTGGAGACCGACGGGCAGCAGGACGCGGACGGCCTGCCCGACCCGCACGCCTACCTCGCCGACCTGCGGGCCTTCCTCGGCCGCCGCAACGGCGAGGCGATCCTGCTGGGCGAGGTGAACCTGCCGTACGAGGACACCGCGAGGTTCTTCGGCGGCGCCGAGGCGGGCGAGGGCGACGAGCTGACCCTCTGCTTCGACTTCATCGGCATGCAGCGGATGTATCTGTCGATGGCCCGGGAGGACGCGGGCCCCCTGGCTGCGGCCCTGCGCGAGCGTCCGGTGCCGCCCCGCGACGCGCGCTGGGCGACCTTCGTCCGCAACCACGACGAACTGACGCTCGACAAACTCGACGAGGAGGAACGCGCCGAGGTCTTCGCCGCCTTCGGCCCCGACGAGGACATGCGGCTCTACGGCCGGGGGTTGCGCCGCAGGCTGCCGCCGATGGTCGCAGGGGACCGGCGCCGGGTGGAGCTGGCCTACAGCCTGCTGTTCACCCTGCCGGGGACCCCCGTGCTCTTCTACGGCGAGGAGATCGGGATGGGGGAGAACCTCGCCGCACCGGGCCGCCAGGCGGTGCGGACCCCCATGCAGTGGACGCCGGACAAGGGCGGGGGCTTCACCCGGGCCGAGGGTGTGACGCTGCCGAACCCGGTGGTGGAGGGCGCCTACGGCCCGAGGCGGGTCAACGTGCACGACCAGACGCACGATCCCGCCTCGCCGCTGTCCCGGATGCGGACCCTGATCGAGCGGTACCGCGACGCACCCGAACTGGCCTGGGGAGGCTGCGAGGTGCTCGACACCGACGACCCGGGCGTGCTGGCCCACCTCAGCTCGCTGCCGGAGGGTGCGGTGCTGGCGGTGCACAACTTCACCGGTGGGCCGCTCACCGCGTCCGTGGAGGTGCCGGGGCTGCGGGGCGGGCGTCTCCTCACCGACCTGCTCGGCGGCGAAGGGGCGAAGGCGGCGGCCGGCGGGCGGATCGACGTCGAGCTGGATCCGTACGGCTACCGCTGGCTCCGGGTGAACACCCCGCTCGACGACCCGGACCGCGCGGTCGAGGACTGATCACGGCCTCAGGCGTGTGCCGAACGTCCCGCCTGTCCCGCCCTCCGGGCCGGCGGCGCCACTTTCGACACACGCCCCAAGGGCGGACGTGGTACGCACCGGGCCCCCGCGCGAGGGATCGCACGGGGGCCCGGGCTCGTCCCGTCCGGTGCTCGTCCTGTCCGGTGCTCATCGCAACGGGAGAGGGGCCCGGTGCGCGGAGCGCGCGCGGTCCGGACCCCCCTCCAGGGCACCTGTGCGGGTGCCGGGACTACTTCTTGAATCCGTAGTCCAGCAGCTTCTTCACGTCGCTCGTCCGGGTCGTCTCGGACGTGGAGGCCAGGACGGCACCGATCACCGTCTTGCCGTTGCGGGTCGCGGCGAAGACCAGGCAGTACTTGGCGTTGCTCCCGGAGCCGGTCTTGACGCCGATCATGCCGCTGTAGCTGCTCAGCAGCTTGTTGGTGTTGGTCCACGACATGTAGCGGTAGCCACCGCTCTTCGTGGTGACCTTCTGCTTCGTGGACTTGGTGCTGACCACGGCGCGGAAGGTGGAGTTCTTCATGGCGCTGCTGGCGATCTTCGTCAGGTCGCGCGGCGTCGAGTAGTTCGAGCCATTGCTTATGCCGTCGAACGAGTCGAAGTGCGTGTTCTTCAGGCCGAGGGCCTTCGCGTCGGCGTTCATCTTGCCGAGGAAGGACTTCACGCGGGCGGCGCGGGTCGTGCCGACGCCGAACTTGTCGGCCAGCGCGTACGCGGCGTCGCAGCCGGACGGCAGCATCAGACCGTACAGCAGCTGACGCACGGTGACCTTGTCGCCGACGATCAGGTGCGCCGAGGAGGCGCCCTTGGCGACGATGTAGTCGCTGTACGCCTTCTGGATCGTGACGGTGCTGTTCAGGTTGAGGTTCTTCTGCGCCAGCACCACCTTGGCGGTCATGATCTTGGTGGTGGAGCCGGTGGCGCGGCGGGTGTCGGCGCCCTTGGAGTAGAGCGTCGAGGCGTTGGCGTTGTTCATCACGAACCCGCCGGGCGCGACGACGGTGGGCGTCGGAACCGTGGCCGCCTGCGCGGTGGTGGCGAGCGCCCCACCTGCGATGACGGCACCGGCCGTCAGGGTTACGGTCGCCGCGACAGAAGTGCGACGAATGCCCGCAATGCGGAATTTCAAGGTAAACGCTCCAAATGCCCTTGGAATGCGGCCGCATGGGAGCCGCTGATGGTGAGACTCCTGAGACGGCCGCTTGGATGTACGAACACGGGGGCGCGTTTGAGCGGCGTGCGGAGCGCTGCGCATCGTAGCGCGCGGGGTCGGCCGCTCGGCCGCCTGTGGGGCGGGTGATGCGCCTGGTACGAAAGGGCTCCAGCGGGGTTGGAGGGGTGTCCGGATCACGGACGGTTCCCTTCATGCGTCCATGTTGTATCTATGCTGTGTGCATGCCTGCCGCGCCTCCCGCATCCCCTGCTGCCCACCGGGCGGAACCCAAACCACCTCCCGCCGCCGAACGCGTCTACTCCCACGTCAAGGAGGCGGTTCTCGACCGCCGCTACGAGGGCGGGACCCTCCTCACCGAAGGGGACCTCGCCGAAGCGGTCGGCGTGTCCCGGACCCCGGTGCGCGAGGCGCTGCTCCGCCTCGAAGTGGAAGGGCTGATCAAGCTCTACCCGAAGAAGGGCGCACTCGTCCTCGCGGTCTCCGCGCAGGAGATCGCCGACGTCATCGAAACCCGCCTGCTGGTCGAGGAGTTCGCCGCCCGCAAGGCGGTGCCCGCCTCCCCTCGGCTGATCGTCCGGCTCGAAGAGCTGCTGGCCGAACAGAGCACCCTCGCGAGCGCCGGTGACCTGGCCGCCGTCTCCGTCGCCGACCGGTGCTTCCACGCCGAGATCGTGCGCAACGCGGGCAACCAGATCCTCTCCCGCCTCTACGACCAGCTCCGCGACCGGCAGTTGAGAATGGGCGTCGCCGTGATGGAGGCCCACCCCGACCGGATCGCCGCCAACATCACCGAGCACACCGAGCTGTTGGAAGCCATTCGATCGGGTGATGCCGACGCAGCCGCGCAGGTCGTCCGCCGGCACGTCGGCCGGGTCAAGGTGCTGGTGCGGGGTGAGGACCGATGAGTTCGGCAGCCGCGCCCACCCTCTCCCTGCCCGGAGATCCGCCGGGCGGACGCCGCGCCCTGTGGATCTGGGGCATCGGGGTCGGCGTCTACTTCGTGGCGATCATCTTCCGTACGAGCCTGGGGGTCGCCGGACTCGACGCCGCCGAGCGGTTCGACGTCAACGCCTCCGCCCTGTCGACCTTCTCCATCCTCCAGTTGCTGGTGTACGCGGGGATGCAGATACCCGTCGGCCTGATGGTCGACCGGCTCGGCACCAAGAAGGTCCTCACCCTCGGAGCGATCCTCTTCACCGCGGGCCAGCTCGGTTTCGCGCTTTCTCCCTCGTACGGCACCGCGCTCGCCTCGCGCGCGCTGCTCGGCTGCGGCGACGCCATGACCTTCATCAGCGTGCTGCGGCTCGGCGCCCGGTGGTTCCCGGCCCGGCGCGGACCGATGATCGGGCAGGTCGCCGCGCTCTTCGGGATGGCGGGCAACCTCGTCTCCACCCTGTTCATCGCCCGCGCCCTGCACGGCTTCGGCTGGACGGCCACCTTCGTCGGCAGTTCGCTCGCGGGCGTGGTGGTGCTGGTCGTGATGCTGCTGTTCCTGAAGGACCACCCCGAGGGCCACGAACCCCCGCCCGTGGAGCACGCGGGCTCCGCGTACGTACGCCGTCAGATCGCCGCGTCCTGGCGGGAGCCCGGCACCCGGCTAGGGATGTGGGTGCACTTCACCACGCAGTTCCCGGCGATGGTGTTCCTGCTGCTGTGGGGGCTGCCGTTCCTCGTGGAGGACCAGGGGCTGAGCCGGGGCACGGCCGGCACCCTGCTCACCCTGGTGGTGCTGGCGAACATGTCGGTGGGCCTCGTCTACGGGCAGGTCATCGCCCGCCACCACGCCGCCCGGCTGCCGCTCGCGCTCGGCACGGTCGCGGCCACGGCGACGCTCTGGGCGGCCACCATCTTCCACCCGGGCCATGCGCCGATGTGGCTGCTGATCGTGTTGTGCGTGGTGCTCGGCGCCTGCGGCCCCGCGTCGATGATCGGCTTCGACTTCGGCCGGCCCGCGAATCCGCCGGAGCGTCAGGGCACCGCCTCCGGCATCGTCAACATGGGCGGGTTCGTCGCCTCCATGACGACGCTGTTCCTGGTCGGCATGCTGCTCGACGCGACGGGCGACGACTACACGGTCGCGTTCTCCTCGGTGTTCTTCCTGGAGGCGCTCGGCGTCGTACAGATCCTGCGGCTGCGCGGGCGCGCGGCGGTGCGCGAGAGCGAACACCACGTGATCAGCCGGGTCGAAGCGGTGCACGTGCCGGTATGAGCACGGGCGTCGGGGCGCGTACGAGCCCTGACGAAGGGGCCTGGCGTACGGGGCGCCCGGTGTACGGGGCCCGGTGTACGGCGCCTGGCGTACGGGGCGCCCGGTGTACGGGGTCACCCGCCTTCGTGGGTGGCCCGCCGGGCGTGGGCGAACCCCCAGCCGACGAGCGCCGCGGCCAGGACGCTGAGCGCGAGGCCGGCGACCGCGGTGGACTCCCGGAACTGCGCGGTCTGCCGCGCGCTCCAGTGCGGGGCGGCGAGGGCGCCGGTGAACAGTGCGGCGAGGACCGTACCGGAGACGGCGACGCCGGAAACGACCTCGGAGACGGTGTCCACGAGCGCCGCGCCGATCGTGGTCCGGCTCTCGGGCAGCCCCCGGAGCACGTGGATCCCCGCGACGACCCCGCACACCCGCATCCCGACGGCCACCAGCACGAGGGCTAGCGCGACCCAGCCGTAGCCGTACCCGCCCAGCGGGGAGTACACGGCGAGCCCGGCCACGACCGCCGAGGCGCTGAGCCACGCGGCCCGTTCGAGCCCGGCCTGCTGCGCCACGAACTCCTCGCGACCTTCGCCCCGGTGCCCGACGACGTGCTCGAAGAGATCGTCGACACGGTCTTCCTGCCCCTCGTCCACTGACGTGTCGGCGGACCGGGTACTCCGCGACTACGGGGTCACGGCGAACCGGTGCAGGATGGCCGCCGCCAGGTCCTCGTCACCCTCGACCTTGACCCGGTCCGCGACGCTCGACGCCCGCACCCGCCCGCAGGCCAGCCGGTAGAACGTCTCCCAGTCCATCGCCAGCGTCACGGCGGGACCCAGCGACGGCGACCCGTCGATCGAACCTCGGCCCTCCGCGTCCACCCGGATCGTACGGAGGAACTCCAGCGGCCCCTGCACGTCGAGCACCACGGCCGAGTTCGGCGGGGCGCCCGCGTCCTTGGCGACGACCTTCGGCAGCGCCTCGAGCAGAGTGTCACGGACGATGTGGGCGCCCGGGGAGTCGAGGTTGCCGGGCTGCCCGAGTGCCACGCGCAGGTCCTGCTCGTGCACCCACACGTCGAAGGCCCGCATGTGCAGGGCCACTTCGAGGGTCTGCTCAGCGCCCAGGGGCGCCCGGACCATCGTCTCGGGCGCGCGCGACTCGTTCCGCAGCTGCCGGGAGCGGCGGATGATCGTGTACTCCAGCTCCGAGGTCATCTCGGGCGAGGTGTGGTGGCGCCGCACGTCGACCTGCATCTCCATGTACCGCGCCATGTCGCTCTGCACGTGGTAGAGATCGCGCGGCAGTGTGTGGATGGGCCGCGGGTCGCCGAGCTGCTCGCACTCCATGCCGATGATGTGCGACACGATGTCACGCACCGACCAGGCGGGGCACGGCGTACGGCGGTTCCAGTCCCCCTCGGCGAGCGGCAGCACCAGCTCCGTTATCGCCTCGATGGAGTGGGTCCAGGCGTCGGCGTAGGTCTGGAGGCTGGGATGGACGGTCACGGGACCCCTCGTGCGGTTCTTCGGAGCATGGGCTGGAGAGCAGGGAGTGCGGGCGGGTGGGCTGGCACTGACGGCGCTGTCTGCGAGCTGCGTGGGAGGTTCGTTCCTTCGGAAAGTTCCAAGTTACGCTGCGAGCAGGCACCCCGGCAGTGCTTTCGTGTGACGATCGTAGGCCGGTGTTGACGGCTCGAATGCCAGGACGGTGGTACTGTGCGCGCCTCTCTCATCCAGATCGCGGTAAATCCGGACGAACCTGTCAATCACCGCAGAGCGAGGGTGGCTTCGCTCGTGGTCGGCGAGGCGTCAGGTACGAATCCGGCCGACTTGGTGGTCCTGCCCGAACTCTGGCCGGTCGGCGCCTTCGACTTCACCGCGTTCGCTGCCGAGGCAGAGCCCCTCGAAGGCCCCACCCACGAGGTGATGTCCCGCGCGGCGGCTGAGGCAGGCGTCTGGCTGCACGCCGGATCGTTCGTCGAACGCGCCGCGGACGGCACCCTTTACAACACGTCCCTCGTCTTCGACCCCCGGGGCGAGCGGGTCGCCACCTACCGCAAGATCCACCGCTTCGGCTTCGACCAGGGCGAAGCGGTCCTGATGGGCGCCGGAGAGGACCTCGTCACCGTCCCCCTCCCGGACACCACCCTTGGCCTCGCCACCTGCTACGACCTCCGCTTCCCCGAACTCTTCCGGGGCCTCGTCGACGCGGGCGCCCAGACCCTCGTCGTCCCCGCCGGCTGGCCCGAACGCCGCCGCGCCCACTGGACCCTCCTCGCCCAGGCCCGAGCCGTCGAGAACCAGGCGTACGTCCTCGCCGTCGGCACCGCCGGCACCCACGCCGACGTCCCCCAGGCGGGCCACACCATCGCGGTCGACCCGTGGGGCGAGGTCCTTGCCGAGGCGGGGGCGGACGAGGAGATCCTGCGCGTCGAGTTCGACCCGGCGAAGGTGGACAAGACCCGTGCCCAGTTCCCGGCGCTGAAGGACCGTCGGCTGGGGGTGGAGCGGCCGGGGGTGGCGGGGTGACGGGCGGCTGCGGCGGGATCGGGGGCGACATGCCCGAGTCGGCGAAATTGGCCGATTCAGGGGCCGGCGCCGGGTAAAGGCCCAGGTCAGGAAGAGTGCTCCCCGCGCGTGCGGGGATGGTCCCAACGCCGCGCAGGTCGCCGAGCGCCGGGCGGCGTGCTCCCCGCGTGTGCGGGGATGGTCCCTGCCGCCGCTCCGTGGCCGATTCAGCCCTCGCGGAGGTCGTCCGTCGGTAGCCTCGCGGCATGGCGAACCGTGACGGCGTACACATCGAACTCGACAGCATTCTGCGGCAGTTGGAAGCCAATGGTCACGACGGTGTCCGGGTGGAGTTCGCCCCGGACGGCCGTGGCGGTAGAGATGGCGCGGTGGTTGCCGATGTGGCGGGTCAGGGGCTCCGCACGGCCAACGAAGTGGCCAACGAGGCGGCGCCGGACTCCGTCTGGGGGTCCTTCCTGACGGCGACTTTCGCGGGCGTCTCCGTGCTGGTGGACGGGTTGTGGAGTGAGGAGGCCCTGGTCCTGTGGCTGAAGACCTACGCCGATGAGCTGCGGGCGGGCGGGCTGTCGGGCGAGTTGCGGGCCACGAAGACCAGCCGGCTGCCGGACTGGCTTCGGCAGATCGCGGATCCGATGATGACGGCGTATGTCGCGCTGGACGCGCCGGACGATGCCGGGGTGACAGGCTGGTCCGAGCGGGCTGAGCGCTGGGCGGCTGAGGCCGGAGGCGACGCTTACGTCTCCAACGGCGGGATGAGTCAGCTCGACACCACTGGAGACGTGGCGGTGCACCTGGCCTCGGCGCTGCGCGTGGCTTCGTCCGGCACGCTGCTCCGCGCGGACGCGCAGGCTTCGCGGGCGGCCTTTGTCCATATCGACAGGGGCGGCCTGGGGACCTATCAGAACCATGACGCCTCCGCCTCCTCGGAAGCTCGGGTCGCCCGGGTTCGCGGGGCGATTCTTGCCGAAGCGGAGTACGCGTACTACGCGTTCATGGCACCGACGCCGCGCCAGGCGTCCCTCTGGGACGACCGCGATCGGGCCCTGCCGCTGCTGCGGCCCGAGGTTTCCGGCTTCGTGCTCCGCACGAACGCGGACCTGTGGAACCGGTTCGTCCCCGACGTCCACTGCATCCAGCTGCTCACCGACGAGCACTTGGCGAAGGTGTCGGACCTTTCGCGGTGGGACGTGACGCGGGTCGCTCCCGGACGGACGCTCGTCGAGGCGCCGGACCTGGCCGAGTGGCTCCGTCCCGAAGGACCCGCGCCGTCGACCGTCGACCGTGCGCGTGCCGATTTCGGCCGGGCCCTGGTATCCGCCGACGTTCTTCGATAGCGCTGCTTCCCGCACTCGGCCGCGCGCGGCGCCTCCCGGCGCCCCTGTTCCTCAGCCGTGTGCTCCCCGCACGTGCGGGGACGCACCCGCTGCCCCCGCATGTCGCCGGGCCGGCGGGTGCGATCGCCCTAGTCGGCGAACTGCGGGTCTTCGGCCTGGCTGTAGATCTCCTTGCCGGACGCGTCGAAGGCGTGGACGTAGGCGGTCGGGCCCGCGAAGTGCGGGTCGGGGGTGGACGTACCGGTGGAGAGAGCCGCCGCGTAGGCGAACGCGCCGCCCGCCATGGCTGCCGGGTACTGCTTCGGGTCGTCGCCGTAACTGATCGTGATCTTGGTGACGTTGGATGCGTAGTGGCCGGCGCCCAGCGTGAGGTAGTGCCCCGTGCCGGCCCGCGTGCCCATCGAGTCGAAGTACTCGATCGTGTGACCGGCGCCCCACAGACGATCGTTGATGAACGTGGGTGGGGAGTCCGGGCTGTTGCCCTTGTCGCCCTTGGACTCGCACTGCACGTACTGGCCGGCGGAGTCGACGGCGACGACCACGCCGTCCCAGTTCTGCGAGGCGATCGGCGTGCGGACCGCGAGTACCGCGTGGTAGCGCGACGCGTCCGAACCCAGGCAGGAGGCCAAGATCTTGGCGACGGTCCCGGCGGCGATCGGGGTGGTGGTCGTGCTGGTGACGGTGGCCGCGGCCGGGGTGGTCGTCTCGGCGGGCGCCGCGACGGTTCCGCCCGAGACGGAGCCGTCCGCCGCGCTTTCGCCGGCGCTCGCGCT
>NZ_JBSFVR010000120.1:0-20405 GCF_053592415.1 Streptomyces sp. NPDC002690
CTCCGAACTCCACGACGCCTTCGTCTCCCTCGCCTGCAGCCTCATCTGCTACCGACGCCTCAAGAAGACCCGACCATGATCGTGTTACGAGCTCTATGGCTGGGCGCAAGAGAACTTGCGGGACTGGGCTCCGCTGATGCGGGCCGACGGGCTCAGTGACGCGAACCGCCGCCGCACATGCGAGGCGGGGAGTAGCGACCCCTTCGTGACAAGGAACGACCTTGTCCCGAACGACTCATGTGATGAGTTTCCTTTCGCGGGAACGTTCGAAGGCGGGACCGACGGTGCGCTATGCGCCGACATCATGCCCCTGTTTGAGAACGGGCAGTGGGTGCTCTACGAGGCACGTCAGGACAAGCCCGTCACCTTCACCGAGCCATGCATCCGCGCTCATGTATCCCTCAGCGCCAACTCGTCCGCTGGCGGTGTCTACGGCAGCCTCGTCAAGACTGCACGTATCCTCGACACCGAAAAGTTCTACGTCGATGTCGTTAGCTAAGTGACATAGCGCAATGGATCGGTGGGGCCTAAGTGTGTGCAGGGCCCCACCGATCGCACAGCGAAAGGCTGATCATGAAGCACTCGACATCCGGACCGTGGGCGTGGGTCGACGATCCACGCGTCGGCATGTGGTGCCTGACAATCACTGAGAGCGTGACCCCGGAGGAAGTTCTCACCCGCTACGGAGCTGACGCTCGCAACGCCCGAGAACTCACCGAGCAGCAGGCGGCGAGACTGATCACGTCCAGCTCTGCGGCGGGAACCGTATTGCGTGTCGGCAGTTGCGGAAACTGGTCTTTTGGCTACGAGGCTTATGGCGTCGTAGGTATCGGTACGGGCACTCTTTCCTTGTTGTCCCAAGGAACGCAATCCGTCGCGGTATTGCGAGGAGGGGACGGTATGAACCGTTTTGAGCATTGGCGCGAAGGAGGGCCCACAGAGCAATTCGAACCGGGTTTCCCTTCAACCAAGCCGCCCGAGCCGCACCCATGGTGGTCTGAAGTGCAACGCAGACTCGATGAGGTGAACGGCCCACACTCCGGGCTGGCGCCCGTCATGGAGACCGCCTTTCGCCACGTCCGCGGCGTCATAGACAGGGACACTCTCTACGGGCCACTACTCACCCTCTGGCTCGACGAAAGTTCCATGGCCCCACCAGCATTTCCCCCTAGCCCGTCAGGAGCTCGTCAGCTCGGCCGCGCACTGGGACCTGCTAGGCCCGGTGGCTCCCCGCCGACCGTGGGCCGGGCACTCAACATGCCCATCCGCCGGCCGCAACCGAGTGGCGAGGAAATCGAATAGGCCACGTGGGAGCGGATGACGCCGGAACCACACCTACAACTCATCCGGCACCAACCGCTCGACCACATCCTTCATGTACAGACCAACGAGCACCAACGTCATAAGAAACGGTGTCTTATGTGCTCAGTCGTTCGTTCGAGCCGGGCACTTCCCAGGGCGGACCACTCAGCTGTGGGTTGGGCGGAGCGGGAGGACGTTGTCCGGGGTCGAGGACGGTTCTGTCGGCGCGTCCATCCCCTGGGTGAGCACGGCGCTGGCGAGGGTCAGGTTGGTCACTAGTTGGCGGAGCTCTTTGAGCTCGGCCTCCTTGTTGGTCAGGGTCTTCTTGAGTTTGGAGACGGTTTCCCGGAGTCGTCTCTCGGGCTCTGGGACCTGCTGGGTTTCATTGCGGACGCGTTCGTAGAACTCGTTCTTCAGATCCGTGTGCCGCTTCAGGAGTGCCATGCGGTGGACGCCGGCCTCGGCGGCGAGGGCGACGACGGTCAGGCTCCCGTTGGAGACGGTGGCCTGCCCGGTGAGGAGCCGGTCCATGGCCTCGCGGATGCGGGACCGCTCCTCTTGCTGCTGATCGGTCATGTCAGGGCCTCGGCGGTAGCGTCGTGGGTTGCCGCAATCGTGCGGAGCCGCTCAGCGTTGACCCGCAGGCGATTGCCGACAGGGTCGGGCGCGTAGGCGGCCAACTCGTCTATTTCATCGGCCCGTTTCTGAAGCATTCGAGCGTGGCTATCGGTGCGGACTGCATTGCCGCAGCCAGGCTGGCAGTCATACTGCCTCGGCGCCGTCGCATCGGGATCTGGCTTGCAAAGTGCATTGTCGCGCTTGAACACGCAGATCAGAAACGAGTCGGGGTTGTCGAACAACACGGCACCGTCCCGGGCGAGGAATGCTGCGGCCTTCTGCGCGAACTTGCTGGTGACGATCCGACCCTCGAATCGAGGAGCTTGCGAAGCGGCCGTCACCGCCCGGCGGGCGGCCGGGCCGGAGACTTTCTCACCGGCGGCGAGCCGGTCGCGGAGCCTGGCGGCCGTATCGGCCGCCGCCAAAGCCGTCTCGACGTCCAGAACACCATGGACGCCTCGACGTGTGCGGCTTCCACAGCCGCTGGATGTGCGGGCATCCAACACCGTGCGCATGTGCCCGTACTGAATGGCCAGCGCGATCAGCCCGCCGGGACGACGGGCGATATGCCAGGCCAGCGTGCGCCGGAACCGGGCCAGCCCGATGGAACCAAAGGGGTCCTTGGGGATGGTCTGCTCTAGCAGGCCCTGATCCCCGGCCTCGCGGTTTACCCAGGTCACGAAGTCCTCGACCCGCTTGTTCAACGCGGTTGGCTTCAGAACGCCGGGGTAGCCCCGCTCGAAGATGAAGTCGTGGTGTGCAGAGCTGAAGAGGAACTCGCCCTCGGGGACAATCCGTTCCAGGACGCGAATGGCGTGGACGACCGGCGAGATGGCCACCCAGGGAACCTCTCGCTCTTCGCCGGCGGACACGTGGTTGCCGTCCTCGTCGGTGACGTTCTTGTAGTGCCGACCGTGAATCAGGTGCCGACCGGAGGTCACGTCGGCCTCGGGGGCAGGGTCGGGACAGCAGCCGGAACGCAGAGTCCGTACCTCCTGAGGGCGCATGCCGGTCAGGTAGAGCACAATGATCATGGCTGCCGTGCCCAGGGTCCGCATCAGCTCGGCGGCCTCGCCGAAGTCCATGTTCTCTCGCCAGGGCTTTCCGTTGACCTTCCCGGTGACAGGTATCTCCAGGGGGCACGGCCCTGGGCTCTGCGTGACCAGCACACCCAGGCTGTGCTTCTTGCTGAACCAGTAGGTCTGGCCGGGGGTAGCCCCGGTGACGGCCGCCACGTAGTCGAGGCAGAGGCGCATCCCGCCGGCGTTCGGAACTGCGGGCAGCGGGGCACCTGCCCGGATCATGGGCAGCAAGAAGTTCTCCAGCGAGGCTCGGGTTTCGGGCGAGGAGACGTTGGTGTCAGCCACCTCAACCAGGCGGCATCGCTCGGCCCAGGCCGCCAGGATGTCGTCGGCGAAGTCGTCGACGACTCGTATCGCCCAGACCAGCAGCGGACCCAGCACCTTCGGGTCCAGGGGTTCCTTGGAATTCTCCCCGCCTGTGCCCTCGCCTGCTTGGGGAAGGTAGTCATCGATGCCCTCGATGTCCCACGGAGGCCGGGCGATGCCCGTTGGGCGGGCCCTGAGCTGGTCGAACGCCCACAGATCCGACCACCGGCCAAGCAGGGTCTCGGCAGTGGAGCGACTCATGCCGCTGCCGATGCGGTGGCTCGCGTAGGCCCGCCACTCCGCTTCGGTGCAGTCGGCGAGGTTGGTGATGCCGCGCTTGCTGAGCCACCGAGCCAGCCGCATCCACACCTGGCAATTGGTCTGCAAGTCGATCGGGCCCGAGCGAGACCTTGCCGATGTCCCACGCGTCTCGAGATAGGTGGGCCGGAGTTCTCCGTTGATCATTGTCCAGGCAGTCAGCATCAGCTCATCACGCAGAACCGCCGGGCACTTTCTCCAGTGGATGCTGCGATGGCCGGTGCCGGGATTATCGATCAGCGGGCCCAAGGACCAGATGAGGTCCCCATAACGGGAGTTCGGGAGTGTGTTGCTGGGCCTGATCCACCGTGGCAGCACCACTGGGCTGTCCGGTGTCGGTGCGGGCAGCGTGTACGGATCGCTCTCAACAGCGGAACTGAGGCTCATGGGGTGAGTTCTCCCTTCAACAGGAGATGGACCATCGCGCGGTCGCTCTCTCCGACGCGGGCCAGGGACGCGTTCCAGACAACCGGGGTGACCTTCTCGCGGAGGTCCTCCAGCCGCAGATGATGGTCGTTCCACCGCTCCTGCCAGCCGCGGTCTGGCAGGGCGGATCGCAGGCCCTCCAGCTGCTGGTGAAGATATGCGAGGCGAGGATGGTGGCCTGGATGAACATGAGCGTTGGCGCAGGCCAGGCAGAGAAGGAAGTCCGCCCCGCAGCCGCCCTCCGGAGCGGGCCAGGGGCTGGTCGTCTCGTCCTCGCAGTCCGCCACCACTGTTTCCTGGTGATCCGCGTCCGGCTCGTCGGTGAGGTGCCCGCCGAAGACGATGGACTTGGCCTGTTCCAGGGCTTCCAGAGCGCCATCCTCGAAGGCACCCCGTGACGTGCGCTGGACGCGCTTGTCGGGTATCACATAGACACTCTCATGAGTGCTCTGCGCATGCTGCAGAGGCCGGCCCTCTCGCGCGACGGTGGTCCGACGGACTCGTTGGAACGGAGATCCGCCCAACCCATGGCTGGTTGCCCAGAATCCTGCCTCGTCGTCCGCGACCCCGAAAACAATTGGGCCCACCGGACGGGGTCGGTCCATGTACTGGTGGTCCTGTCCGGGCCGGTGCGTGCGCGCGGCCATCAGCCAGTCGGTGCCCGGTACGAGGCGGGCGGCCAGCGCGCGTCCGTGAGCAGTGGCCTCCAGTGCCTGGGTGATCAGTCTCCCGGAGGAGTCGGCGCCGGAGTCGGTGATGTTCTCCGTGGAGAACCACCGGCCGACGCCCGCGCGACGCTTCTCGATCTGGAGCTGGTAGGTCACCGAGGTCTTCTCGCCAACTGACGGTGTGCTTGTCGGGGTCGGCATACGGTCGTATACGGAGAGGTTCCATCCGAACTTGTCAGTCATCAGCAAGGCCAACGCGGTGAGTTCCCGGCGATCCAGGAACAGCCGTCTCCAGGTATGCTCCGAGGCCCTGCCGCCCAGCAGCCTGGCGTTCGTGACGTTGGTCTGCCCGCTCGGTAGCAGGGTGCGGGGGACGTCAGCGGTCTGGGCAAGATGGTCCAGGACTTTCCCGATCCGCCATTCCCGGCTGCCCTCGGCAAGGGTGCCGGCCCTCCAGGACTCAAGCAGGAGAGTGTTCTCCCGGATCCGTAGCAAAGCGGTGCGGAACTGCCGCTGGGCAGCGAGCACCACCTGCTCCCGCTCGTCCTCCTCGTAGGACTGCTTGCTCGGCGTCACCTTGGGGATGCGCCGGGCAAGCTCCTCAGCCGCCGGCCCGGTTGCCAGCCGCGGGTCCTGCTTCAGCAGCACCCTCACCATATTCAGCGTGCCCTTGCCGGAGTTGGAGCCGATATGCCGGGTGCGCCAGCGCTTGAGCATGGCCGCGGTCAGTTCATCAAGGTCCGCTGGCGGGTCCTCCAACTCGGCGATGAACGTGGCGAACATCTTAGCCTTGCGCCAGTATCCGACTGCGGATCTGTGACTCTTCCAGCTGCTGGACTTGGCGGCGAAGCAGGTGGCCAGGGATCGCTGTATCGGCTCCGTTCCCGGTATCCCAGCGAAATCGAACTCTCGCTTGTATCCGGCCTTGTTGACCACCGTCACCACGAGACCGTCCGGGGCCAGCGGCGGATCCGTACGGTGGTCAGCAGGCGGCAGGACGGCCTTGTGCCCCCGGCCGCTCACGAAGCACGCTCCACGATGGTGTCGATGTCCTGGATGCCGACGGTCTCCCGGGCCAGCCGGGCGAAGACCCCGTCCATGTCCTCAACATCCGTCTCGTGACTGCTGTCCGTGTCGGCAGTGGCCAGGATCGACTCCAGCTGCAGGTGACTGACGGGCGCGAGGTAGTGGCGCTTCGTCGTCTCCACGTCCACATGGCCCAGCAAGGTCTTCACCAGCCACCACGGGTCGCCGAACAGCAATGCGAAGTCTCGGCGATCCTGCTTGGTGAGCCCGTAGCGCGACTCGAACAGCTCGTTCAGCAAGATCAGCATGTAGAGCGCGAATGAGTGCCTCGCGGAATGCGGAGTAGCGTACGGAGTCTTGCCACGAACCTCCGCCAGCCGGAAGTCCCGTCCGACCTTCCGCTCCTGCTGCGTGAGCAGGACCTCTTCGCAGCGCAGGTTCGCGTTCCTGAACACGCCGTTCCAGCGGTCGGGGGCTATCGGCAGACCCTGCTCGGTCAGCCAGAGCCATGCCGGTTCCGGCCCGTCTGGCCCCTCGATGAACAGCCACTGCCGTTCACGCCAGTCCAGCCGACTCAGCTCCTTACCGCCGACAACACCGTCCACGTCCACCCACTCGACCTTCGGCTTCAAATCCCGCGTCACCCTCGTGACCAGCCGCATCATCGGCAGACGCTCGTAGCGGCCCTTCATTTGCGCGCGCTGGATGGCCCACGCCCGCTCGGAGGCGATGTATGCCTCGACCTGGCCGACGGCATCCACTGATGTGTAGTAGGTCCGGCTCCTCTTCGCCCTCGTCAACGCGCCCGCGATCAGACCGTGCATGTAGCGGCCGTATCGCAGCCGCTGAGTCGGGACCTCGAAGAGGAGCAGGGCCCCACCCTCCTGCCGGCGCAGACCCGAACTCAGCAACAGCTGCACGAAGCTGGTGTTGCGCAGCTCCGTCCGTGACTCCCACTCGGGCGCCGCCAACCCGGCCCGGGTGTGCCCGCGAAGGCCGACGCCTTCCCACAATCCCCAAGTCCGCGGTGTCAGCCACGACACCCGTGCGCCGACCGAGTCCGCGGCCCGGTCCTCCTTCAGCGAGATGTCCACAGGCAGGGGGGAGACCTTCCCCCACTTGAAAAGCTTCGTGTAAGCGGCCGCCTCCCGGTCCCACTTCGTCCCGCTGATCCGCTGCGGGTTCTGCGGCGCATCGCACCGCCAGTTCCGGTAGTCGCGCAGGTCCTGTCTCGTCGCTTCGCGCCACGGGACCCCGCGCGATGACAAGAAGGACAGAAGATGCCGGGTATCCGTCGCGTAATTCCTTTTCGACTCCCTTTCCAGCGCCTGGAATTCAGTGGATAGAACGTAATCCAACAAATCCCGGTCCACGACGCAATTCGGCGTCAGAAACACCGGATCTCCCGGCTGTAGCCCGATCCGGGCCACCGCCGCCGGCAGGTCCTGCACCCCCAGAACACCCTCCGTCGGCAGCGTCCCCCACTTCTCGTGATCCGGTACCCACTCCACATGCCACTCGCTCATCTTCGGCCTCCGCTGACGCTTGAACACATCCAACCATCAGGGAAACGGCCAACTCCGGTGCCCAGTGGCCGCAGAAGAAACTCACCGTCGGCCTCTCCCCGGCCTCCGTACCGAAATCGGGTTCGGGTTTCGATCTCGCTGTCGCCTGTGCCGTGCTCGGGGCCGCCGAGCGGATCGATCCGGCCGGCATCGCCGACGTCGTCATGATCGGGGAGCTGGGCCTGGACGGACAGGTGCGCCCGGTGCGCGGCGTGCTGCCCGCGGTCCTCGCCGCCGCCGAGGCCGGATACCACCACGTCGTGGTCCCCGAGCAGACCGCCGGCGAGGCGGCGCTGGTGCCGGGCGTCTCCGTCCTCGGCGTACGGAGCCTTCGCCAGCTGATCGCGATCCTGAGCGACGAACCGGTGCCGGACGAGCCGGCCGGGCTGCAGAGCAGGCCCGACACCCTGCTCGCCGGGCTGATGGTGCCAGGTTCCGGATTCGGCGCGGGGCTCGCCCCGGCGGGCGGCCCTGGCGGGACGTACACCAAGGACCTGAGCGACGTGGCGGGGCAGAGCAGGCCGCGCAAGGCGCTGGAGATCGCCGCGGCGGGAGGGCACCATCTGCTGCTGTCCGGGCCCCCGGGCGCGGGAAAGACGATGCTGGCCGAGCGGCTGCCGGGCATCCTGCCGGCGCTGACGCGGCGGGAAGCCCTGGAGGTGACCGCCGTGCACTCGGTCGCGGGAATCCTCCCGCCGGGCGAGCCGCTGGTGAGTACGGCGCCGTACTGCGCCCCGCACCACTCGGCCACCATGCAGTCGCTCATCGGCGGAGGCAACGGGCTGCCGAGACCCGGGGCGGTCTCCCTGGCTCATCGAGGAATTCTCTTTCTGGACGAGGCTCCCGAGTTCTCGGTCAGAGCCCTGGACGCCCTGCGCCAGCCCCTGGAGTCCGGTCACGTGGTGGTCGCCCGGGCGGCGGGGGTGGTCAGGCTGCCGGCGCGCTTCCTGATGGCGCTGGCGGCGAATCCGTGCCCCTGCGGCCGGCACAGCCTGGGCGGCGCCGGCTGCGAGTGCCCGCCCTCGGTGATCCGCCGCTACCAGGCCCGGTTGTCCGGGCCCCTGCTGGACCGGGTGGACCTGCGGGTCGAGGTGGAGCCGGTCACCCGTGCGGACCTGGTGGAAGGAGGCGGCCGGGGCGAGCCGACCGCCGTCGTGGCCGACCGGGTGCTCGAAGCCCGCGCCCGCGCGGCCGGGCGGCTGGCCGGCACGCCCTGGACCACCAACAGCGAGGTGCCGGGCCACGAGCTGCGTACCCGGCTGCTCGCGGCCCCCGGAGCACTGACCGCCGCCGAACGGGACATGGAGCGGGGAGCCCTGACGGCGCGAGGTCTCGACCGGGTGCTTCGGGTGGCCTGGACCGTCGCGGACCTGCGCGGCGCGGACCGCCCGGACGCCTCGGACGTGACCGTCGCCCTGGAGTTGCGTACCGGCGTCCTGCGCGGGGTGCCCATGAACGCGAGGGCCTCGTGACCGGGGCACGGGGGGAGCCCCGGCCGCCGGAGTTCTTGCCGCCCGAGTCTCTGCCGTCGGAGTCGCTGCCGCCCGAGTCTCTGCCGACGGAGTCGCTGCCGTCGGGGTCTCTGCCGTCGGGGTCGCTGCCGGAGGAGTCCCCGCTGCCGGAGTCCCTGCCGGAGTCCCTGCCGGATGACCGTGAGGCGCCGGGGGACGGGGCCGCGGCTCCGGGGCGGCCCGATGCCGAGCGGCTGGCGCGGGCCGCGCTCACCAGGATCGTCGAGCCGGGCGACGAGCGGGCGGGCCGGTGGCTGCGGACGCACGGGCCCGCCGAGGTGCTGAGGCGCCTGACCGCGTACGACGGGTCTCCCCAGACGTTGCCCGGCATGACGCCGGCCCGGCTCGCCGGTTACCGGATGCGGGCCGCCGTGGCCGACCCCGAAGGCGACCTGGAGGCCGTGGCCGGGGCCGGCGGGCGGTTCGTCGTCCCGGGCGACCCGGAGTGGCCCGGTCAGCTGGACGACCTCGGTGACGCCCGCCCGGTGGGGCTGTGGATCAGGGGCGCCGCGGACCTGAGGCTCTGGGCCCTGCGCTCGGTGGCGGTGGTCGGCGCGCGGGCCTGTACCCCGTACGGCGCCCACATGGCCGCGACGCTGGGCGCCGGGCTGGCCGAGCGGGGCTGGGTGGTGGTCTCCGGCGCCGCCTTCGGCGTGGACGGTGCGGCGCACCGGGGTGCGCTGGCCGCCGGCGGCGCGACGGTCGCGGTCCTGGCGTGCGGCGTGGACGTCCCCTACCCGCGCGGCCACGCGGAGCTGATCGGCCGGATCGCGCAGGAGGGCCTGCTGGTGGGGGAGCTGCCGCCGGGCACCCATCCGACGCGCAGCAGGTTCGTCCTCCGCAACAGGGTGATCGCCGCGCTGACCAGGGGCACGGTCGTCGTGGAGGCCGAATACCGCAGCGGGTCCCTGGTGACCGCCCGGGGCGCCCAGCGGCTCGGCCGCTTCACCATGGGCGTGCCAGGGCCGGCGACCAGCTCGCTGTCGGCAGGCGTCCACGAACTGCTGCGCGGCGAAGGGGTACTGGTCACCGACGCGGCCGAAGTGGCCGAACTGGTCGGAGAGATCGGCGACCTGGCCCCGGTCCGGCGAGGGCCCGTGCTCCCCAGGGACCTGCTCGGCCCGGTGGCCGCCGCGGTCCTGGACGCGCTGCCCCGCGCGGGGACCGCGGAGGTACGCGATGTCGCCCGTTCCGCGGGCACTTCGGCAGACGAGGCGCTCGCGCGGCTGTACGAACTGCACTCACTCGGGTTCGTCGAGCGGGAGGGCGACACCTGGCGTCCGGTGTCCGGGCCGAGACCCAACGACGACACCCGGCGAGGCGGTACTTGACCTGGGGCATTCGGGTGAAAAGGTAAGCGGGGTGAACTCGGTGGTTGGTGCGGCGCCACTCCCGGGGCCGATGCGAACGGTGTCGGCCCCGCTCGTCCGGTACGCCCGGCGACGGGAGCGCGCGCGGCACCAGCGCGCTCCACCCGCCTCCTCCGGACGCGCAACGCGACGCCGCAGTCACGCTACGCTCACAGGTCTCCGCTCCCCACAAGTCCCCAGTACTTCACGGCAGAACGGCTCAAGGCACCACATGCCCCAGCACACCTCCGGGTCTGACCGCGCGGCAGTACCACCCGCTGCGCGTGGCACTGTGCGGCCCTCCGCCCCCTCCTCCCTCGAAGAGCTGTGGCGCAGTTACAAGTCCACGGGAGACGAACGGCTGCGGGAGCAGCTGATCCTCCACTACTCACCGCTCGTCAAGTACGTCGCGGGCCGGGTCAGCGTGGGGCTCCCGTCCAATGTCGAGCAGGCGGACTTCGTGTCTTCGGGCGTCTTCGGACTGATCGACGCCATCGAGAAGTTCGACATCGAGCGGGCCATCAAGTTCGAGACGTACGCGATCACCCGCATCCGGGGGGCGATGATCGACGAACTCCGGGCGCTGGACTGGATTCCGCGCTCCGTACGTCAGAAGGCGCGGAACGTCGAGCGCGCTTACGCCACGCTCGAAGCGCAGTTGCGGCGCACCCCGTCGGAGTCCGAGGTCGCCGCCGAGATGGGTATCGCCCTGGAGGAACTGCACGCGGTTTTCAGCCAGTTGTCGCTGGCGAACGTGGTGGCCCTGGAAGAACTGCTGCACGTCGGCGGCGAAGGCGGCAACCGGCTCAGCCTGATGGACACGCTGGAGGACACCGCCGCCGACGACCCGGTGGAGGTCGCCGAAGGCCGTGAGCTCAGACGGCTGCTCGCCCGCGCCATCAACACCCTCCCGGACCGGGAGAAGACCGTGGTCACCCTCTACTACTACGAGGGGCTGACGCTCGCCGAGATCGGCAACGTCCTCGGGGTCACCGAGAGCCGGGTGAGCCAGATCCACACCAAGTCGGTCCTCCAGCTGCGCGCGAAACTGGCCGACGCGGGCCGCTGAGCGGTCCTTCTCCACCGGACGCGGAGGTCGGGCACCTCGCGTGCGGCCCCTCCGCCGTACAGTGGAGCCGTGCCCAGGATTCGAGCGGCCTCGGTGGCCGAGCACCGGACCATGCAGCGCGGCGCCCTCCTGGACGCCGCGCGCTCCCTGCTTTCCGAGGGCGGGACGGAGGCGTTGACCTTCCCCGCGCTCGCGGAACGTACGGGTCTGGCCAGGTCGTCGGTGTACGAGTACTTCCGCTCCCGCGCCGCCGTCGTCGAGGAACTCTGCGCCGTGGACTTCCCCGTGTGGGCGGCCGAGGTCGAGAACGCCATGGCTCTGGCCGGGACGCCCGAGGAGAAGATCGAGGCGTACGTCCGCAAGCAGCTCGAACTGGTGGGAGACCGGCGTCACCGTGCCGTGGTCGCCATCTCCGCCAGCGAACTCGACGCCGGGGCGCGCGAGAAGATCAGGGCCGCGCACGGCGGACTGATCACCATGATCGTCGAGGCCCTGGGCGATCTCGGGCACACCCAGCCGAGGCTCGCGGCCATGCTGCTCCAAGGCTCCGTCGACGCGGCGGTGCGCCGGATCGAGCTGGTCGTGGCCGAGGAGCCGGGCGTGATCGCCGAGACCGCCGTCGCCATGATCCTGCGCGGCGTACGGGGCTGATCCCGCCCGGTGCCCGCCGCCGGGTGGCGGCGGCGACCGCCGGACCGTCGAGGCCCGGCTCTTTACGGCGCCTCCTGGGGCAGCGGGACGCCCGACACCGGCAGCAGCCGTGACGGGCCCCGCGTCAGCAGCGCGGGCGGCAGCAGCGAGAGCGGGTCGACGTAGGCGTCGCCGCGCCGCACGCCCCAGTGGAGGCAACCCGTCGGGCAGTGCGAAGGACCCGGCTCCGTCACCGCGACCGGGGCGCCCGCTCCGACCTCGTCGCCCACGCGTACCAGGGAGCGAACCGGTTCGTACGTGGTGCGCAGTGGCGGGTCGCCGCTCTCCGCCAGCTCCACCGTGAGGACTCCGCGCCCGGCGACGCGGCCCGCGAACACCACGCGACCGGCTCCCACCGCACGGATCCGGGTGCCGGTGGGCGCGGCGAGGTCGACGCCCCGGTGGCCGGGTGCGTAAGGCCCGGCGGGCGGCTCCCACCCCCGTACGACCACCGGCCGGCCCGACAGCGGCCAGTTCCGGGAGTTGTGACCGCCACCCGCCCGGTCCGCCGCCTCGAAGGCCCCGGACCGGGACGAGACCCCATCCGGGGGCACGGGCGCCGAAGCGCCGGCCGGAGCCGGGAGGCAGATCACCAGGAGCGCGAGTACGGGGAGCAGTACCGGGCCGGGCCGGGCCACCGCCCGCACTCGTGGGCGTGTCCGTACCCGTGACGGGTATGTGGTCGCGTGGGTCCGCTGCATGCCGGAACCCTCCCCCCGAAGGCCGTCGGCCGGGGGATCTTGGGCCCTGCCTGTGGAGTACTCGCCGGTTGTGGACAACGCCGTCACCCGGCACTCGAAGGGTCCCGTACACTTCTTGTGGCGACCCGGGTGACCGGGTCGACTTCGCACGCCCCGCCACCTCCCTCTCAGCGGACGGTGGCCGCGCCTCTCGGTCCTTCGTGGCACGGCGCGTGGGGCGTCAGGCGCGAGCGCAATCCTGCGGTCGCGGAACCGAGTACCTCAAGGAGATGGCCATGGCCGTCGTCACGATGCGGGAGCTGCTGGAGAGCGGCGTCCACTTCGGTCACCAGACCCGTCGCTGGAACCCGAAGATGAAGCGCTTCATCTTCACTGAGCGCAACGGCATCTACATCATCGACCTGCTCCAGTCGCTGTCGTACATCGACCGCGCCTACGAGTTCGTCAAGGAGACCGTCGCGCACGGCGGCTCCATCATGTTCGTGGGTACGAAGAAGCAGGCCCAGGAGGCCATCGCCGAGCAGGCGACGCGCGTCGGCATGCCGTACGTCAACCAGCGTTGGCTCGGTGGCATGCTCACCAACTTCTCCACCGTCTACAAGCGCCTTCAGCGTCTGAAGGAGCTCGAGCTCATCGACTTCGAGGACGTGGCCGCCTCCGGCCTCACCAAGAAGGAGCTCCTGGTCCTCTCCCGCGAGAAGGCCAAGCTGGAGAAGACCCTCGGTGGTATCCGCGAGATGCAGAAGGTGCCCAGCGCCGTCTGGATCGTCGACACCAAGAAGGAGCACATCGCCGTCGGTGAGGCGCGCAAGCTCCACATCCCGGTCGTCGCGATCCTCGACACCAACTGCGACCCCGACGAGGTCGACTACAAGATTCCGGGCAACGACGACGCGATCCGCTCCGTCACCCTGCTCACCCGCGTGATCGCCGACGCCGTCGCCGAGGGCCTCATCGCCCGTTCCGGTGCCGCCACCGGTGACTCGAAGCCGGGCGAGAAGGCCGCCGGCGAGCCCCTCGCCGAGTGGGAGCGCGACCTGCTCGAGGGCGACAAGAAGGACGACGCCGAGGTCCAGGCCTCCGCCGAGACCGAGAAGGCCGCCGACGCCGAGCCGGCCGAGGCCGCCGCCGAGACCGCCGAGGTCGAGGCCGCCGCCGAGACCGAGCAGGCCTGACACCTCCGTCACGGCTGACTGACGGCGGGGGCCGGTGCCAAGCGCACCGCCCCCGCCGTTGACCCGTAGATCTTTCAGACTTCGAGAGAGAAACCCAGACTCATGGCGAACTACACCGCCGCTGACGTCAAGAAGCTCCGCGAGCTCACCGGCGCCGGCATGATGGACTGCAAGAAGGCGCTCGACGAGGCCGACGGCAGTGTCGACAAGGCCGTCGAGGCGCTCCGTATCAAGGGTCAGAAGGGCGTCGCCAAGCGCGAGGGCCGTTCTGCCGAGAACGGCGCGGTCGTCTCGCTCATCTCCGACGACAAGACGTCCGGCGTTCTGCTCGAGCTGAAGTGCGAGACCGACTTCGTCGCCAAGAGCGAGAAGTTCCAGGCCGTCGCCAACACGCTCGCCGCGCACGTCGCCGCGACCTCCCCGGCCGACCTGGCCGCGCTGCTCGCCTCCGAGATCGAGGCCGGCAAGACCGTTCAGGCGTTCGTGGACGAGGCCAACGCCAACCTCGGCGAGAAGATCGTCCTGGACCGCTTCGCGCAGTTCACCGGCGGATACGTGGCCGCGTACATGCACCGCACCATGCCCGACCTCCCGCCGCAGGTCGGCGTGCTCGTCGAGCTGGACAAGCCGAACGCCGAGGTCGCCAAGGACGTCGCGCAGCACATCGCCGCCTTCGCCCCGAAGTACCTCAGCCGCGACGAGGTCCCGGCCGAGACGGTCGAGAACGAGCGTCGTGTCGCCGAGGCCACCTCGCGCGAGGAGGGCAAGCCCGAGGCCGCCCTCCCGAAGATCGTCGAGGGTCGCGTCAACGGCTTCTTCAAGGATGTCGTCGTCGTGGAGCAGTCCTTCGCCAAGGACGCCAAGAAGTCGGTTCAGAAGGTTCTCGACGAGGCCGGTGTCTCCCTGAAGCGCTTCACGCGCATCAAGGTCGGCATCTGAGTCCCGTCCGCGAATGACGGTGGACCCGGGATAGGGTCTGATGCAGTCGTCGGCCGCACACCTGCCGAGCGACCGCAGATCTGACGAGGAGGCCATTGCCGCTGAGGGACACCAGACCCACCGGCAATGGCCTTCTTCGTATGTGCACGAGGAGAATTTCCATGGACAAGGGCGCGGACGCCAAACAGGTTGACCACAAGCGCGACGAGAAGGTGCCCGGACGCTTCATGCTGAAGCTGTCCGGTGAAGCGTTCGCCGGTGGCGGCGGACTCGGGGTCGATCCCGACGTCGTGCACGCCATCGCCCGCGAGATCGCCGCAGTGGTGCGCGACGGTGCGGAGATCGCCGTCGTCATCGGCGGCGGCAACTTCTTCCGCGGCGCCGAGCTCCAGCAGCGCGGCATGGACCGGGCCCGGTCCGACTACATGGGCATGCTCGGCACCGTGATGAACTGCCTGGCACTCCAGGACTTCCTGGAGAAGGAGGGCATCGACTCGCGCGTCCAGACCGCCATCACCATGGGCCAGGTCGCCGAGCCGTACATTCCCCTCCGTGCCGTGCGGCACCTGGAGAAGGGGCGCGTCGTGATCTTCGGCGCCGGCATGGGCATGCCGTACTTCTCCACCGACACCACCGCCGCCCAGCGGGCCCTGGAGATCGACGCCGAGGCGCTCCTGATGGGCAAGAACGGGGTCGACGGGGTTTACGACTCCGACCCGAAGACGAACCCCGGCGCGGTGAAGTTCGACGCGCTGGAGTACAGCGAGGTGCTCGCCCGCGATCTGAAGGTCGCTGACGCCACCGCGATCACGCTCTGCCGCGACAACCAGCTCCCGATCCTGGTCTTCGAACTGACCACCGCGGGCAATATCGCCCGTGCCGTCAACGGTGAGAAGATCGGCACCCTCGTGAGTGACGAGAGTACCCGGGCCTGACGGCCCACGGATGGACAACGGCCTGCCGGTCGGACACCGTGCAGGTGAGGACGCGACGCAGGACCCGCAGGGCCCGGCGATGACGATGCCGGGCCCACTCAAGACACGCAGGAGCACGTGGTGATCGAAGAAATCCTCCTCGAGGCCGAGGAGAAGATGGAGAAGGCCGTTGTCGTGGCGAAAGAGGACTTCGCCGCGATCCGGACCGGCCGCGCGCACCCGGCGATGTTCAACAAGATCGTCGCCGACTACTACGGCGCGCTGACCCCGATCAACCAGCTGGCCTCGTTCTCGGTTCCCGAGCCGCGCATGGCCGTGGTGACGCCGTTCGACAAGACCGCGCTGCGCAACGTCGAGCAGGCGATCCGCGACTCCGACCTGGGCGTCAACCCCAGCAACGACGGCAATATCATCCGCGTGGTCTTCCCCGAGCTCACTCAGGACCGCCGCAAGGAGTACATCAAGGTCGCCAAGACCAAGGCCGAGGACTCCAAGATCTCGATCCGCTCCATCCGCCGCAAGGCGAAGGAGGCGCTCGACAAGCTCGTCAAGGACAAGGAGTCCGGCGAGGACGAGGTGCGCCGCGCGGAGAAGGAGCTCGACGACACCACCGCGAAGTACGTCACGCAGGTGGACGAGCTGCTGAAGCACAAGGAAGCCGAGCTGCTCGAAGTCTGATGAACGACTCTTCCCTGGGCGCCCCGCAGGGTGCCGGCTACTGGGGCACGTCCGAGATCGCGGCCGCTCCGGCGGGTCCTGCCCACGATGCGCACGGCGCCCAGCAGACTCGGCCCATGCCCATCGTGCCGGACACTCCCGACGCAGGTAGAGACGACGCAGACGACCACGACGGCCGGAACGGGGACGCCACTCACATCAGTGGCCCCCTGTTCCGCGACGAGGTGCCGCAGGCGCCCTCGCCCGCCCCGCCCCCCGCTCCGCAGAAGAAGCGGGCGGGGCGTGACCTGCGGGCCGCCATAGGGGTCGGCGTGGGCCTCGGCGCCGTCGTCGTCGCCTCGTTGTTCGTCGTCAAGGCCGTCTTCGTCGGTGTCGTCGCCGTCGCCGTCGTCGTCGGCCTGTGGGAACTCACCTCCCGGCTGGACGAGCGGAAGTCGATCAAGGCTCCGCTCGTCCCGCTCGCGGTGGGCGGTGCGGCCATGGTCGTGGCCGGCTACGTGTGGGGCGCCGACGGCGCCTGGATCGCGATGGCGCTCACCTCGTTGGCCGTGCTCGTCTGGCGGATGACCGCGAAGCCGGAGGGGTACCTGCGGGACGTCACCGCGGGTGTCTTCGCCGCGTTCTACGTCCCGTTCCTGGCGACGTTCGTCGCGCTGATGCTGGCCGCGGACGACGGCCCCTGGCGGGTGCTCACGTTCCTGCTGCTGACGGTGATCAGCGACACCGGCGCGTACGCGGTCGGCTGGCGCTTCGGCAAGCACAAGCTCGCCCCGCGCATCAGCCCCGGAAAGACCCGCGAAGGGCTGTTCGGGGCCATCGCCTTCGCGATGGTGGGCGGCGCGCTGTGCGTGCAGTTCCTGATCGACGACGGCTCGTGGTGGCAGGGGCTCCTGCTGGGGCTCGCGGTCGCCGCCAGCGCCACCCTCGGCGACCTCGGCGAATCCATGATCAAGCGGGATCTCGGCATCAAGGACATGGGCACGCTGCTGCCCGGTCACGGCGGGATCATGGACCGGCTGGACTCGCTCCTGCCGACCGCTCCGGTCGTCTGGCTGCTGCTGGTGCTGTTCGTCGGCAGCGGCTGAGGCGATACGTTCCGGCTGAGGTGGGCCGAGGGTGCTCCGAAGCCGGTACCGTCGGCCGGAACGTTCTCGCGCACCCCGTTCCACCTGCGCCTTTGTGCGCCGAGGGCCCGCTGTCCACAGGACGGCGGGCCCTTCCCGTCGCGTCTGCGACACTGGAAGAACCATGCCTAAGCCCGGAGAACTCACCTTTGTCGCGCCCCGCGGAGCCAAGAGGCCCCCGCGGCACCTCGCCGACCTCACGCCCGCCGAGCGCAAGGAGGCAGTCGCCGCGACCGGCGAGAAGCCGTTCCGTGCGCAGCAGCTCTCGCAGCACTACTTCGCGCGTTACGCGCACGACCCGGCCCAGTGGAACAACATCCCGGCCGGATCCCGGGAGAAGCTCGCCGAAGCGCTGTTCCCGGACCTCATGTCCGTGGTCCGGCACATCAGCTGCGACGACGACACCACCCGCAAGACGCTCTGGAAGCTGCACGACGGGACGCTCGTCGAGTCCGTCCTCATGCGCTACCCGGAGCGCGTGACGATGTGCATCTCCTCGCAGGCCGGCTGCGGGATGAACTGCCCGTTCTGCGCCACCGGACAGGCCGGGCTGGACCGGAACCTCTCCACCGCCGAGATCGTCCACCAGATCGTGGACGGCATGCGGGCGCTGCGCGACGGCGAGGTGCCGGGCGGGCCCGCGCGCCTCTCCAACATCGTCTTCATGGGGATGGGCGAGCCGCTCGCCAACTACAACCGCGTCGTCGGCGCCATCCGCCGTCTGACCGACCCCGAGCCGGACGGTCTGGGCCTCTCGCAGCGCGGCATCACCGTCTCCACCGTGGGCCTGGTGCCCGCCATGCTCCGCTTCGCGGACGAGGGCTTCAAGTGCCGTCTCGCCGTCTCGCTGCACGCCCCGGACGACGAGCTCCGTGACACCCTCGTGCCGGTGAACACCCGCTGGAACGTCCGCGAGGTGCTCGACGCCGCGTGGGAGTACGCCGAGAAGTCCGGTCGCCGGATCTCGATCGAGTACGCCCTGATCCGCGACATCAACGACCAGGCCTGGCGGGGCGACCGGCTCGGCCGGCTGCTCAAGGGCAAGCGGGTGCACGTCAACCTGATCCCGCTCAACCCGACGCCCGGCTCGAAGTGGACGGCCTCCCGCCCCGAGGACGAGAAGGCGTTCGTGGACGCCATCGCGGCCCACGGTGTACCCGTCACGGTGCGTGACACCCGTGGGCAGGAGATCGACGGCGCCTGCGGGCAGCTGGCGGCCTCCGAGCGCTGATTCCATGACGCGGGGCGTTGTCCCCGGTCGGGCCGCTGTCGTCGGCCTGACCGGGGAAAGCCCCCGCACAGGCTCCGTGTAGCCTTGCCCCGCATTCAACTTCATATTCCGACAGGGGAGCGCCACAGCGCTGAGAGTGCGGCACCGGTGAAACGGATGGCCGCAGACCCTCTGAACCTCGCCCGGGTCATTCCGGGTAGGAAGTTCGGACCTTACTCAAGCTGTTGCGCCCTGCCCGCTTCCGGTTTCCGCCGGAGCGTGCGGGGCCGCGTCTCTTCCTGGTCACCTCCAGGAGGAATCACATGCACACCACGACGAAGTACGCGGCGACCGCGCTCGCCGCCGCACTCGGCGTCACCGCGCTCGCCGGCTGCGGGAGCTCCGACGACGACACGTCCGGCTCCGGCGTCTCGAAGGGCTCCAAGACCGTCACCCTGGTCAGCCACGACTCCTTCAACGCGTCGCCCGACGTGCTCAAGGAGTTCACCAAGGAGACCGGGTACACGGTCAAGGTCCTCAAGAGCGGCGACGCCGGTGCGGCCCTCAACCAGGAGATCCTCACCAAGGGCTCCCCGCGTGGCGACGTCTTCTTCGGCGTCGACAACACGCTGCTCTCCCGCGCCCTCGACCAGGGCATCTTCACCCCGTACGAGGCGAAGGGTCTGGACGCCGTCGCCGCCGACACCCAGCTCGACGCCGAGCACCGGGTCACCCCGGTCGACACCGGCGACATCTGCGTCAACTACGACAAGAAGTACTTCGCCGACAAGAAGCTGGACCCGCCGCAGTCCTTCGCGGACCTGCTGAAGCCCGCGTACAAGAACCTCCTGGTCACCGAGAACGCCGCCACCTCCTCGCCCGGCCTCGGCTTCCTCCTCGGCACCGTCGCCGACTCCGGCGAGGACGGCTACCAGGACTACTGGAAGAAGCTGAAGGCCAACGGCGTCAAGGTCGTCGACGGCTGGGAGCAGGCCTACAACGAGGAGTTCTCGGGCTCCGCCGGCGGCAAGAAGGCGAACGCCGACCGCCCGCTCGTCGTCAGCTACGCCTCCAGCCCGCCGGTCGAGGTGTACTACGCCGACCCGCAGCCGACCGAGGCTCCCACCGGCGTCGCGACCGCGACCTGCTTCCGCCAGATCGAGTTCGCCGGTCTGCTGGACGGGGCGAAGAACCAGGCGGGCGGCAAGGCGCTGCTGGACTTCCTGATCAGCAAGACCTTCCAAGAGGACATGCCGCTCCAGATGTTCGTCGACCCGGTCGTCAAGGACGTGAAGCTGCCGGAGGTCTATACCAAGTTCGGTGCCACCGTGGACAAGCCGTTCACCGTGGACCCGGCGAAGATCGCCGCCAACCGTGAGCAGTGGGTCCAGGCGTGGTCCTCGATCGTCGTGAAGTGACCAAGAGTCATGTGCCGTAGAACCATGTGCCGTAGAACCGTGTGCCGTAGAAGCATGTGCCGTCGAACCGAGTGACGAAGAGCCAAGTGCCGAAGACCGCAGCCCCCGCCGCGCGCCGCCGGCAGCCCGGCCAGAAACCCGAGCCGGCACTCATCACCGAACTCGCCCAACGCCACGGCGTCACCATGCTCCAACTCTCGGCAAGCCTCTTCAACTACCTCACCGAAGAACACCCCGAAGCCTTCACCACCGTCACCACCGCCTACACCGGCGGCGAAACCGCCTCCCCCACCCA
>NZ_JBSFVR010000121.1:0-20371 GCF_053592415.1 Streptomyces sp. NPDC002690
CGGGAGCAGCGCCACGCCGAGCCCCGACGCCTCCGCGACCCCCGCGCCCTCCGGCTCGGCCACCCCGGGCGGCAGGTCGTCCTGGGGACCGGGGCCTTCTCACATGGAGCGAACGACGAGGTTCGAACTCGCGACCTCAACCTTGGCAAGGTTGCGCTCTACCAGCTGAGCTACGTTCGCACTGCGCCTGAGCGCGATGACAACTATACCCATCCCTGAGCCCGAGCGAAACGCACTGCCGCGTGACGGTTCTCCACGCCCAGTTTGGAGACCGCCGAGGAGAGGTAGTTGCGGACCGTTCCGGGTGAGAGCGAGGCCCGTGCGGCGATCTGCGCGACGGGGGCTCCGTCCGCCGCGAGTTCCAGCACCTCGGCCTCTCGCGCGGTCAGCGGTGAGTCCCCGGCAGAGATCGCGTCGGCGGCCAACTCCGGGTCCACATAACGGTTTCCGGCGTGCACGATCCGGATGATCTCGGCCAGCCTGCGGGCGCTGAGCGTCTTGGGGACGAAGGCGCGCACCCCTGCGGTCAGGGCCCGTTTCAGATGCCCCGGGCGCCCGTGGCTCGTCACGATCATGGTGCGGCAGCCGGGCAGTTCGGCGCGGATGGATGTGGCCACGCTCACACCGTCCGCCCCTGGCATCTGGAGATCGAGGACCGCGACGTCGGGCCGGTGGGCCAGGGTCATGGCGAGCGCCTCGGGCCCGGTCGCGGCCTCCGCGACCACCACGAAGTCGTCCTCCAGGGCGAGCAGCGCGGCGAGGGCGCCCCGGATCAGATGCTCGTCGTCGGCGAGCAGCAGACGCACCGGCGAAGGCGGCAGCGAAGGCGGCGAAGGCGGTACGAGGTCGGCGGTCAACGTTCCTCCACGAGTTCCGGCATGCGTTCCTGCGTGCGTTTCTGCGTGCGTCCGGCCGGTGACGGGGCGGGCACGGTGGCGGTGAGCCGGAAGAGCCCGTCCCCGGCCGGCCCCGCCTCCAGCGAACCGTCGAGCGCGGCGAGCCGCTCCCGCAGCCCCGGCAGCCCCGAGCCCCCCGAAGGGGACCCCGCGTCGGGGGCGCCGTCGTTCTCCACCACCAGTCGCACGCCCCCCGCGTCCGCCGCGAGCCGGATCACGCAGTGGCGCGGATCGCCGTGGCGCAGCACGTTGGTGGTCGCCTCGCGCACCACCCAGCCGAGCGCCGACCTGGTGGCGCCGGGCAGCCGGTCGGCCGCCGCCCGGTCCTCGTCGATCGAGCAGTCGATGCCGGCCGCCATCAACACCGCCTGTGCCCCGTGAAGTTCGGCGCGCAGGTCCGCCTCGCGGTAACCGCGGACAACGTCGCGGACCTCCTGCTGGGAGGCGCGTGCGATCCGCTGCACCTCGACCATCTGGTCCACGGCGGAGGGCTTGCCGCGCCGGGCGAGCTCGACGGCGAGCTCGCTCTTCAGCGCGATCACCGCGAGATTGCGGCCCAGCACGTCGTGCATGTCCCGGCCGAACCGGAGCCGCTCCTCCGCCACCGCCAAACGCGCCTGGAGGTCGCGGGCCTCCTCCGCCTGCCACATCACGTTCAGGCTCCACGCTGAGGGCCGTACCGCCAGCAGCATCAACAGCGCGCTGAAGAGCCCGGCACCCGCCGTCCCGGCCAGCGCTCCGCCGCGTACCCCGGCCGCCGCGAAGAGCCCGGCACCCACCGCTGCGTACGCCAGTCCGTGCAGCAGAAAGGTGCGGACCGGCACCAGAAGGACGTACGGGGTGACGAAGGCGATCGGCAGGTCGAGGGCGAACATCGCCAGCCCGTCACCGTCGATCCCGCCCGTGGCCGCCAGCGCCACGAGCAGCCCCAGCCCGACGGCCAGCAGCAGCCCCGGGACGGCCAGACGGCCGGTGGGAAAGGCGCCCCGGCCCAGGTAGGACCGGTGGGCCGGGCGGAGGTTGCGGTGCAGGTACGCGCACTGCGCGGCGCAGACCAGGGTGAACAGACCGCCCAGCGTCCACGGCAGCGGATCGTGACGCAGGTCCGCGACGAGCGGGGTGATTCCCCAGGTGAGGAGGAAGAACCAGGGCATCGTCTCCAGCGTGGCCCGCTGGTAGAGGTCGATGCGCTGGAGCCTGCTGCGGCCGTGCCAGTGGCGCCGCCACTCCTGTGTACGCCGGATCACCGTTCCCCGTTCCCCGTTGCCCGTACCGGTGTTGTCGCCGCCGCCGATCAGCGTCGTGGGTCCCACCGGAACCACCGCCGCCCAGCAAACACGGCGAACCCGGTCCACACCAGTGCCGGGGCCGCCGCGCCCACGAGCGCGCCCGCGGACACGCCGCCCAGCCATCCGGCGCGGACGAGGGTCATCACCCCGGTCAACGGCAGCAGTTCGCAGAAGGAGGCCAGCCGGTCCGGGAGGACGGCGAGCGGGACGAAGAGCCCAGAGCCCATCCCGGAGACGACGAAGAACGGAAGGGTGGTGAGCTGCGCCGTCTGCACCGTGCGCGTGCCCGCCGAGGTGAGCGCCGCGAGCCCGGCCAGCAGAACGCAGCCCAGCAGCAGCCCCGCCACCAGCAGGGCGGGCCGCTCCGGCGCCCCCAGCCCCATGACGGCCCCGCCGACGGCGACGATCAGCGCGCTCTGGGTCAGCAGCAGGAGCGCGGCGGGCAGTGCCGTCCCGGCCAGGATCTCCAGATCCCGGATCTCCCCGGTCTGCAGCCGTTTGAGCACCAGTTCCTCACGCCGGGCGACGTACGTGGAGACCAGGTTCATGTGGACGACCTGGATCAACGCCGTGCCGATCCCGCCGGTCAGGGCGACCCCGGCGACGGACAGCCCGGTGGGCCCGAGATCGACCCGGTCGAGGGAGGACTTGAGGGCGACCGTCATCGCCAGGGGCGTCAGCAGCGAGACGAAGACCGCCGTCCTGTTCCGCGCGAGCAGCGTGATCTCGGCGCGGGCAAGTGCGGTGAGCCGTCCCGTCGCCGTGGAGCCCGTCGCCGTGGAGCCCGCCGTGTCGGAGCCCGCCGCGTCGGAGCCCGCCGCGTCGGAGTCCGCCGTGAAGCCCGACGTGGAGCCCGCAGGGCGGTGCTCCGGGGAACGGCCGCCGTGGTTCGTGGTGGTCGTCATGCCGCCGCCTCCCGCACCCGTCGTGTCCCGGCCCGCGCCGCGCCCCCGACGGCCGGCTCGCCGCCGGTACGCGCGATCTCCAGGAACGCCTCCTCCAGTGAACCGGACCGGGCATCCAGCCCGTCGAGGGTCACGCCCTCCCCGGCCGCCCAGTGCAGGAGCACGTGCAGCGACTCCTGGAGAGCGCGGGTACGGATCTCCACCTGCCGCCCCTCCGACGTCACTTGTGGACCGTGCCGGTCCACCGGCAGTCGGTCGAGGCCGACCCCCTCGGGCAACCGGAACCGGATGCGGGCCGACTGGCCGGCCGTCACCTCGGCAGTCGTCCCGGAAGCCACGATCCGGCCCCCGTGCATGATCGCCAGCCGGTCCGCGAGGGCCTCGGCCTCCTCCAGGTGATGCGTGGTCAGCAGCACCGTCGTACCGGTGTCCCGAAGGCTTCTGACGAGCTCCCAGGTGTCCCGGCGGCCCTCCGCGTCGAGCCCTGTCGTCGGCTCGTCGAGGAAGAGGACCTCCGGGCGGGCGACGAGGGCCAGCCCCAGATCGAGCCGACGCCGCTCGCCGCCCGAGAGCTGCTTGACCCGGACCCCGGCCCGGCCGGCCAGGCCCACCAGCTCCAGCACCTCCCCGACGGGCCGGGCGCCACTGGTGCACGCGGCCCACATCCGCACGGTCCCGGTCACCGTCAGGTCGGACGGGAAGCCGCCCTCCTGGAGCATCACCCCTGTCCTGGACCGGACGGCGGCCCGCTCGCGGTACGGGTCGTGCCCGAGGACGCGTACGGTTCCGGAGTCCGGCACCGCGAGCCCTTCGAGCAGTTCCACCGTGGAGGTCTTCCCGGCACCGTTCGTGCCGAGCAGCGCGAAGAGTTCGCCGCGCGCCACGGAGAAGGAGATCCCGGAGACCGCTTCGAAGCCGCCCGCGTACACCCGCCGTACCGCTTGGGCCTCGATCACCGTCGTACCGGAGGCGGCCGGCCCGCCGTCACACTCGTCTCTCGTCATGCGTCCCAGCCTGGCCGGGGCCGGTACCCGGCGGCAGTGCGAGACATCACCACCCCACATGACATCCGTCATGACCGCCCGACGCGGAGCCCGGACCGCGGCCCCGGTGCCGTCAAGACGAACAGGGCGGGAGAAGACGTACGAGAAGCGAGAACGAGAAGCACGTACGAAAAAAGACCCCGGTCGAAAATCGACCGGGGTCTTTCTTGTGGAGCGGACGACCAGGTTCGAACTGGCGACCTCAACCTTGGCAAGGTTGCGCTCTACCAACTGAGCTACGTCCGCATTGCCTCCGCTCGGCTTTCACCGGGCGGCGCGAGCACCACTCTACCCGATCCACCGGAGTGGTCGGAAAGTGATGCAGAGCGGGTGACAGGAATCGCACACTGCGCCTCCCCCCTGGAAGGGGGGTGTTCTACTACTGAACTACACCCGCACGCTGCTGTGGTTGGGGCCTTTCGGCCTTGCCCCTTGGCGTGATCCAGACTCTATCCGAACTGCGGGGGTGCAGCGCAAGTCGGCTCCCCCAGGGATGTCGCGGCCGGCTTCCCCCGCGGGCCGTCCCGGAGGCCGGTGCCGGCCTCCGGGGGTCCGTCGCCGACCCGCCCCGCCCCTCAACTCGCTTGTTCGAAAGCCTCGTAGACCTTCTTGGGGATGCGTCCCCGGGCCGGCACCTCCATCTGGTGCGACCGCGCCCAGGCGCGGACGGCCGCCGGATCGGGGGCGAGGGAGGTGTGGCGGTAGGAAACGGGAGTCTTGCCGTGTTTTCCGGCGTTTGTCTGCTTTCGGCCGGCCGCCACGTACGGGGCCAGGGTCTTCCGCAGTGTTTTCGCGTTGACGGGATTGAGATCGATCTCGTAGGACTTCCCGTCGATGGCGAAAGTGACCGTTTCTGCCGCCTGCCCCCCGTCGATGTCGTCGGAGAGCGTGACCACTACGCGCTGCGCCACGGATATCGGTCCTTTCCTGCGGCTTCCGCGCGTCTGACGTGCGCGGACGCCGGCCTTCCGGCTGCCTGGGGTCTTTACGGTCGGATCAGGCCGGACTCGCGGGCCCCGGCCCGATCCCGAGGTGTCGGTGTTCCGGTGTTCCTCGAGCCGTGATGCTTTCCCTGGTAATCATTTGTACAGCGGTGGTACGGCATTGTGAAGCCCGCCCAATTGTTTCGCGTGTCCGCCCGCAATCGGTCCTGATTTTTTCCTCGGACTTTTCCTCGGGGTGGTGGCGATCGATATCCGTACGTGATCTGCGGAGTCTTGTCTACCCGCGTAGAAATTTCCGCCAGGTACGCTGACAGGACCCGCGGGGGTCTGGGGAACCCCCCGGAGACCCAGCCGCACCACACCATCGGGAGTGCCAGTGGCACGCGTCGTAGTCGACGTCATGCTCAAGCCGGAGATCCTCGACCCGCAGGGACAGGCGGTGCAGCGCGCACTGCCCCGTCTCGGCTTCGAGGGAATCGCCGACGTTCGCCAGGGGAAGCGTTTCGAGCTTCAGGTCGAGGGGCCGGTCGACGATGCCGCCCTGGCCCGGATCAACGAACTCGCCGAGACTTTCCTCGCGAACACCGTCATCGAGGACTTCGTCGTGAAGGTGGAGTCCGAGGAGGCCGCGAAGTGACCGCTCGTATCGGCGTCGTCACTTTCCCCGGCACCCTCGACGACCAGGACGCGCTGCGCGCGGTCCGGGTCGCGGGGGCGGAGCCCGTATCGCTGTGGCACCGCGACAAGGACCTGCACCAGGTCGACGCGGTCGTCCTGGCGGGGGGCTTCTCCTACGGCGATTACCTGCGGGCCGGAGCCATCTCCCGCTTCTCGCCGGTGATGGAGACCATCATCGAGCAGGCGAAGGCGGGCATGCCGGTCCTCGGCATCTGCAACGGCTTCCAGATCCTGACCGAGGCGCACCTGCTGCCCGGCGCGATGCTGCGCAACAACCACCTCCACTTCATCTGCCGCGACCAGAAGCTGCGGGTGGAGAACACGGGGACGGCCTGGACCGCGGATTACGCGGACGGGCAGGAAATCTCCGTACCGCTGAAGAACATGGACGGCCGGTACACCGCCGACGAGCGCACGCTCGACGAGCTGGAGGCCGAGGGCCGCGTCGCGTTCCGCTACGTCGACGTGAACCCCAACGGCTCGCTCCGCGACATCGCCGGCATCTCCAACGCCGCCGGCAACGTCGTGGGCCTCATGCCGCACCCCGAGCACGCGGTCGAGCCGCTGATCGGCACCGGCGGCACGGACGGCCTCGGTTTCTTCACCTCGATCATCAAGAAGCTGGTCAACGCATGAGCCTGGATACGGTCAAGCACGCGGCCGAGACCCCGGACGCCGGACAGCCCTGGAAGGAACTCGGCCTCAAGGAGGACGAGTACGCCCGCATCCGCGAGATCCTGGGCCGCCGTCCCACCGGTGCCGAGCTCGCCATGTACTCCGTGATGTGGTCCGAGCACTGCTCCTACAAGAGCAGCAAGGTCCACCTCAAGCAGTTCGGCGAGAAGGTCCCCGCCAACGACGCGATGCTCGTCGGCATCGGCGAGAACGCCGGTGTGGTCGACGTCGGCCAGGGTTACGCGGTCACCTTCAAGGTCGAGTCGCACAACCACCCGTCGTACATCGAGCCCTACCAGGGTGCGGCGACCGGCGTCGGCGGCATCGTCCGCGACATCCTCGCCATGGGCGCCCGCCCGATCGCGGTCGTCGACCCGCTGCGCTTCGGCGCGGCCGACCACCCCGACACCAAGCGCGTCCTTCCGGGCGTCGTCGCGGGCATCGGCGGCTACGGCAACTGCCTCGGCCTGCCGAACATCGGCGGCGAGGTCGTCTTCGACGCCTGCTACCAGGGCAACCCGCTCGTCAACGCCGGCTGCATCGGCGTGATGAAGCACGAGGACATCCACCTCGCGCAGGCGTCCGGCCCCGGCAACAAGGTCATCCTCTACGGTGCCCGCACCGGCGGCGACGGCATCGGCGGAGTCTCGGTCCTCGCGTCCGAGACCTTCGAGTCGACCGGCCCGGCCAAGCGCCCCGCGGTGCAGGTCGGCGACCCGTTCCAGGAGAAGCTCCTCATCGAGTGCACCCTGGAGATCTTCAAGGAGAAGCTCGTCGCGGGCATCCAGGACCTCGGCGGCGCCGGGCTCTCCTGCGCCACGTCCGAGCTGGCCTCCGCGGGTTCCGGCGGCATGCGCGTCGAGCTGGACACCGTGCCGCTGCGCGACTCCTCCCTCTCGCCCGAGGAAATCCTCATGAGCGAGTCGCAGGAGCGCATGTGCGCGATCGTCGAGCCGCAGCACGTGGACCGCTTCCTGGAGATCTGCGAGAAGTGGGACGTCATCGCCACCGTCATCGGTGAGGTGACCGAGGGCTCCCAGCTGGAGATCTTCTGGCACGGCGAGCAGATCGTGGACGTTCCGCCGCGGTCCGTCGCCCACGAGGGCCCGACCTACCACCGTCCGTTCGCCCGCCCCGCGTGGCAGGACGCGCTCCAGGCCGACGACGCCGGCAAGCTGGCCCGCCCGGCGAACGGCGACGAGCTGCGCGCGCAGGTGCTCCAGCTCGTCTCCTCGCCGAACCAGGCGTCGAAGTCCTGGATCACGGACCAGTACGACCGGTTCGTGCAGGGCAACACCGTGCTCGCGATGCCCGAGGACGCCGGCATGGTCCGCATCGACGAGGAGACCAACCTCGGCGTGGCCATGGCGACCGACGGCAACGGCCGCTACGCGAAGCTCGACCCCTACACCGGTGCGCAGCTCGCGCTGGCGGAGTCGTACCGCAACGTCGCCGCCTCCGGCGCCAAGCCGCTCGCGATCTCGGACTGCCTGAACTTCGGTTCGCCCGAGGACCCGGACGTCATGTGGCAGTTCGCCGAGGCCACCCGCGGTCTCGCGGACGGCTGCCTGGAGCTGGGCACCCCGGTCACCGGCGGCAACGTCTCGCTGTACAACCAGACCGGTGACACCGCGATCCACCCGACGCCGGTCGTGGCCGTGCTCGGTGTGATCGACGACGTCACCCGGCGCACCCCGGTCGCGTTCGCGCAGGAGGGGCAGCTGCTCTACCTGCTCGGCGACACGCACGAGGAGTTCGGCGGCTCGGCCTGGTCCGAGGTCGTCCACCAGCACCTCGGCGGGATGCCGCCCAAGGTCGACCTGGGCCGCGAGAAGCTGCTGGGCGAGATCCTGATCTCCGCCTCGCGCGACGGCATGATCGACGCCGCGCACGACCTGTCCGACGGCGGTCTCGTCCAGGCGGTCACCGAGTCCTGTCTGCGCGGCGGGTACGGTGCCCGGCTGGTCGTCCCGGACGGTCTGGACGCGTTCACCTTCCTCTTCTCCGAGTCGGCGGGGCGCGCGGTCGTCTCCGTGCCGCGCAGCGAGGAGCTCCGCTTCAACGACATGTGCGGGGCGCGGGGTCTGCCCGTCACCCGGATCGGTGTCGTGGACGGCGAGGAGATCGAGGTCCAGGGCGAGTTCAGCATTCCGCTGACCGAGCTGCGGACCGCCCACGAGGGAACGATTCCGGCGCTCCTCGCCTGAGTCCTCCCCTGGAGCACGTCACGCCGTTGCCCTCCGTCCGGTCCGCCGGACGGAGGGCATCGTGCTGTTCCCGGACGGTCGGGCCGGGTTCGCGACCCGGCGACGAGGAGCGACCCGGCGGTCCCGGCCGCGTTGTCCGGCGGGCTCCGGGGTGCCGGTCGCCGCGGACGGGGTCGCCGCTCGGAGCCGTACGCTCGACGGCATGCCGCCGACCCGTAAGCGCGCCCGACGCTACGACCCCGACCGCACCCGCACCGCCGTACTGGCGCAGTTCGCCCAGGTCGGGCGGGCGGTCGCGGGGCTGACCCCCGACCGGCTCGCGGGCCCCACGCGGCTCGGCGACTGGACCGTGCGTGAGCTGGTCGTTCATCTCGCGGCGGGGCTGCTCGCGGTCTGCCGGGACCTGGAGCTGCCGGAGCCGCGCGGTGCGAAACCGGAACTGACCCCGGTGGAATGGCCGTTCACGACGGCGCGGCGGGCGGGTGCCATCGACGAGGACACCCGCGCCCTCGTCGCGGCGCACCCCGAACCGGCCGCCCTGTACGAGGAGGTCGCGGCCCGCTTCGAGGCGGTGGTGGCGCCCGCCCCGGCCGACCGCCTGCTGCCGACCCCGGCCGGCACGATGCTGCTGGGCGACTGCCTCGTCACCCGGACCGTCGAACTCGTCGCGCACACGGACGACCTCAACGCGGCCACCGGCCTGGACATCCCGTACGACCGGCAGGCCCTGGCCGCCGCCACCCGGCTGCTCGCGGACGCCCTCGCCGAACGGGCACCCGGCGGATCGGTGGAGGTCCGCGTCCCGCCGTTCGCGGTGGTCCAGTGCATCGGAGGCCCACAGCACACCCGCGGCACGCCCCCCAACGTCGTGGAGACCGACCCGCTCACCTGGATCCGGCTGGCCACCGGGCGGACCGGCTGGGCCGAGGAGCGGGAGGCGGCACGGGTCTCGGCGAGCGGGGAGCGGGCCGACCTCGCGGGGCTGCTGCCGCTCATGGGGTGAGGTGCCGGCGCGGTGAGGCGCCGGTCACCGGGGGCGTTTGTGGACCCCGGGCATCCCGCCGCCCGCCGTCAGGAGCGGGCGGCGGGACGGGTCTCACGCCGGGTACGGCAGCAGCTCCGCGTCGGTCCGCTCCCAGAACGCCCGCAGCTCCGCCAGCAACTCGGGTTCCTCGGCGGCCCGGTTCGCCTGCTCCCGCTGGTCCTCGCGCAGGTTGAAGAGCTGGTCGCCGCCGGTCTTGCCCCGGTAGTACTTCCAGTCGCCCCGGCGCACCGCGCGCTCGCCGCGCACCCGCCAGAACAGCTCGCGCTCCGCCACCCGTTCGCCCCGCAGCAGGTAGCCGCCGAGGCTGGTGCCGTCCAGGGGGTACGCCGGGGCCGGGCGGGCGCCCGCGATCTCCAGCAGTGTCGCGGTCCAGTCCGGCGAGAAGACCGGCAGGTCACTGACCTGGCCCGGGTCGATCCGGGCCGGCCAGCGCAGGACCGCCGGCACCCGGATGCCACCCTCCTGGAGCGAGCTCTTGTTGCCGGAGAGCGGCCACTGGTAGGAGAAGCGCTCGCCGCCGTTGTCACTGGCGAAGAACACCAAGGTGTCCTCCTCCTGCCCGGACTTCTTCAGCGCGTCGAGCACCTGTCCGACCGAACGGTCGAGGTCCTCGACCATCTCCTTGTACTTCTCCACCGATCCGCCGTCGTTGTGGAAGAGGGCGGCCGGATTGCCCGCCTTGATCTTCCGGACGACCTCCGCGCTCTCCTCCGTGTCGCCGTCCGCGATCCACGGCCAGTGCGGGGTGGTGAAGTTGAGGTTCAGCAGCCACGGCTTGTCGTGGTCGCGCTGGACGTACTCGCTCGCCCGCTCGGTGAGGATGCGCGTGTAGTAGCGGAGGTCCTTGTACTCGGCGTCGCCCTCGTAGAGGTCGTACTCGCCGCCGAGACCGAGCTTGGAGTAGTACTCCAGCGCCCCGCCGAAGTTGCCGAAGAACTCGTCCCACCCCGACTTGGTGGGGCTGTAGTCCGGCAGGTAGCCGCAGTGCCACTTACCGATCAGCGCGGTGGCGTAGCCGGTGGAGCGCAGCAGGGAGGCGAGCGTCGGGTGCGTCGGCTCCAGGCCCACCGACCGGTCCGCGATCGGCTCGGCGAGCCCGCCCCTGGTGCGCCCCGGGTAGCGGCCGGTGTAGAGGCTGAAGCGGGTGGGCGAGCAGGTGGCGGAGCCGGAGTACGCGTCGGTGAACCGCACGCCCTGGCGGCCGAGGCGGTCGAGGTGGGGCGTCTTGATGTGCGGGGCGCCGTACGAGGAGAGGTCGGCCCAGCCGAGGTCGTCGCCCAGGATGAAGAGGATGTTGGGGCGGCGGGAGTGCTTGCCGCGCGCCGCGCGGAAGGGCTTCTCCCGCGCCTCGGGCTTCTGCTGGGCGGCGGCCGGGGCGGCGGACGCGGGTCCGGCCGTCAGGCCGACGGCCGCGGTGGCGGCGGTCGCACCGGCGGCGGTGGTGAAGGCGCGGCGCGAGAAGGAGCCGGACGGCTCCGCGGAGCGGGGATTCGGGTTCTGGGCGGAAGACATGGCGACTCCGGGCACGGGGCCCCCGCAGGGCGGCCGGATGCGCCGGGGCGCACTCGGACCCCGTACGGGAACGGGCGGGGAAGCAGGAGGAAGGAGACAGAACGACCGGACAGCACCCACACCGGACAGCACCCACACCGGACGGCGCGAGGACCGGACGGCGCGAGGACCCGGCAGCACCGGCGGCACGGGCGGTTCGGATCACCCGGTGAGCGGCCGGAAGGGATGCGCGGCCGAGAGGGCGCGGCCGGGTCCCCACGCCGGGGCGCGGACGACGGCCGGCGCGGCGGGCCGGTGGATCAGGAGCTCAGGGGCTCAGGAGCAGCGACAGATGGCGCTCGCCACGCGTCCCAGATCGACGTGGCGGCGCTCCACGAGCGTGACCGAAAGATCACCGAGGGGCTGCATGGCCCTGGAGCCTGCCGCTTGGTCGTGCCCGTGTCAACGATCGTCTCGATCTACGGACTCGGGTACCGGTATCCGGACGAGAATCGCCGCTCGGCGCCCCGGTGCGGGCGCCGGAGTCCGCAGTCCGGGCCGCGAAGTGTGAGGCTCGACACGGAACGGACGGTCGAAGGGGGCCTCCGGCCACCCCCGGGGCCGCCTCACCCAGAGCAACGGATGAGGTGGGCCGTCATCGGCGTACCGGCCCCGTCATCGGCCCGGGAGGGGCCGCAGTGCTGGGCTTCGACCGTTCCGCCCCTCGGGGGCTCACCGCCCGGGGGGTCGCGATGATCACTCCCGGTGATCAGCAAGATCCCCTTGAAACGGACTTCCCGCTTCCCGTCGGCGCACGTCCGGACGGCTCTTGCCGCCGGTGCGGAGACCGAACCCAATTCGGACCAGTGGTCGACCTCGCCTACACTCGGTGGCGTGCCTCGTGGTGATGGACGACTCAACCACGACCTGCTCCCCGGCGAGAAGGGCCCCCAGGACGCTTGCGGCGTCTTCGGTGTCTGGGCTCCCGGCGAAGAGGTCGCCAAGCTCACCTATTTCGGACTGTATGCCCTGCAGCACCGTGGACAGGAGTCCGCGGGCATCGCAGTGAGCAACGGGTCCCAGATCCTGGTCTTCAAGGACATGGGACTGGTCTCGCAGGTCTTCGACGAAACGTCTCTGGGGTCGCTCCAGGGCCATATCGCGGTCGGCCATGCCCGCTACTCCACCACCGGTGCCTCGGTGTGGGAGAACGCGCAGCCGACGTTCCGTGCCACCGCGCACGGCTCGATCGCCCTCGGCCACAACGGCAACCTGGTCAACACGGCCCGTCTCGCGGAGATGGTCGCCGACCTGCCGCGCAAGAACGGCCGCTCCACCCAGGTCGCCGCGACCAACGACACCGACCTCGTGACCGCGCTGCTCGCCGAGCAGGTCGACGACGAGGGCAAGCCGCTCACCATCGAGGAAGCCGCCACCAAGGTGCTTCCCCAGGTCCGCGGCGCCTTCTCGCTGGTCTTCATGGACGAGCACACCCTCTACGCGGCCCGGGACCCGCAGGGCATCCGCCCGCTCGTCCTCGGACGCCTGGAGCGCGGCTGGGTCGTCGCGTCGGAGTCGGCCGCCCTCGACATCTGCGGCGCCAGCTACGTCCGCGAGATCGAGCCGGGCGAGCTCGTCGCCATCGACCAGAACGGTCTGCGCACCTCCCGCTTCGCGGAAGCGAAGCCCAAGGGCTGCGTCTTCGAGTACGTCTACCTGGCCCGCCCCGACACCGACATCGCCGGGCGGAACGTCTACCTCTCCCGCGTCGAGATGGGCCGGCGCCTCGCCGCCGAGGCCCCCGTCGAGGCGGACCTGGTCATAGCGACACCGGAATCCGGCACCCCCGCCGCGATCGGTTACGCCGAGGCCAGCGGAATCCCGTTCGGCGCCGGACTGGTCAAGAACGCGTACGTCGGCCGGACCTTCATCCAGCCCTCGCAGACCATCCGTCAGCTGGGCATCCGTCTGAAGCTGAACCCGCTCAAGGAAGTCATCAAGGGCAAGCGTCTGGTGGTCGTGGACGACTCGATCGTCCGCGGCAACACCCAGCGCGCGCTGGTCCGGATGCTCCGCGAGGCCGGTGCCGCCGAGATCCACATCCGGATCTCGTCCCCGCCGGTCAAGTGGCCCTGCTTCTTCGGCATCGACTTCGCGACCCGCGCCGAGCTCATCGCCAACGGCATGTCGGTCGACGAGATCGCCACGTCCATGGGAGCCGACTCGCTGTCGTACATCTCGCTCGACGGGATGATCGAGGCGACGACGATCCAGAAGCCCAACCTCTGCCGCGCCTGCTTCGACGGTGAATACCCGATGGAGCTCCCGGACCCGGAGCTGCTCGGCAAGCAGCTGCTGGAGACCGAGCTGGCCGCCGGCCCCGCCGCCACCGCGGCGGCCGACGCGCTGCGTCGTCCGTGATCCGGACCGACCGGCGTCCCCTCCAGCCCCGTATTCCCACACGAAAGATCCCGGGCAATGTCTGAGACAACAGGTGCTTCCTACGCTGCGGCCGGCGTCGACATCGAGGCCGGCGACCGCGCGGTCGAGCTGATGAAGCAGTGGGTGAAGAAGACGAAGCGCCCCGAGACCGAGGGTCTCGGCGGTCTCGGCGGATTCGCCGGACTCTTCGACGCCTCCGCGCTCAAGCGCTACGAGCGCCCGCTGCTGGCCTCCGCCACCGACGGCGTCGGCACGAAGGTCGACCTGGCGCGGCAGATGGGTGTCTACGACACCATCGGCCACGACCTGGTGGGCATGGTCGTCGACGACCTCGTCGTCTGCGGTGCCGAACCGCTCTTCATGACCGACTACATCTGCGTCGGCAAGGTGCATCCCGAGCGTGTCGCGGCGATCGTGAAGGGCATCGCCGAGGGCTGCGTCCTCGCCGGCTGCTCCCTGGTCGGCGGCGAGACGGCCGAGCACCCCGGACTCCTCGGCCCCGACGACTTCGACGTCGCCGGCGCGGGTACGGGCGTGGTCGAGGCCGACCGCCTGCTCGGTCCCGATCGCATCCGCAAGGGTGACGCGGTGATCGCCATGGCGTCGTCCGGTCTTCACTCCAACGGGTACTCGCTCGTGCGCCACGTGGTCTTCGACCGGGCCGGCTGGACCCTGGACCGTCAGGTGGAGGAGTTCGGCCGGACCCTCGGCGAGGAGCTCCTGGAGCCCACCCGGATCTATTCGCTGGACTGCCTCGCCCTCACCCGTACGACCGAGGTGCACGGCTTCAGCCATGTCACCGGCGGCGGTCTGGCGAACAACCTGGCCCGGGTGATCCCGGACGGGCTGCACGCCACGGTCGACCGGTCCACCTGGGCCCCGGGCGCGGTGTTCGACCTGGTCGGCAAGGCCGGAAAGGTCGAGCGGCTGGAGCTGGAGAAGACGCTGAACATGGGCGTCGGCATGATCGCGATCGTCCCGGCGGACTCCGTGGACGTGGCACTGACGACGCTGGCCGACCGCGGGGTCGACTCCTGGGTCGCAGGTGAGATCACCGACCGCGGCGACCACGCCACGGGTGCCGAGCTGACCGGCGACTACGCACGCTGATCACCCGGGAGCACGCAGGAGGCGGGCGGGGCAGGGGGACGCGGCGGGGGATCGCCCGCGTCGCCCTGCAACGGACGCCTGACGGCCCTGCGGCCCGTGGCTCGCGGTCACCCCGCGGACACCTTGCGGACACCTGGAGGTGCCGTACCGCCCGCTCGGACTCCGGACCGGCGGACGGACGGCATGCCGGACGTCGCGGCCCGATCGTGACCGGACAGCACAGAACCCGGTCCGGGGCAGGCCCGGACCGGGTTGTTGTGTCAGCGCGAGGTCAAGCGCCGCGGCGCTGGGACGAGGGACCGGACTCTTCGTCCTCGTCCTCGTCGTCGTTGTAAAGATCCGCGTACTGTGCGTACGGGTCATCGTCCTCGTCGTCGTCCTCGAACGGCTCGGCGTTCGGTGGCTGACTCGAAGGTGATGCGCCCAGCTCATTGGCCAGACGGTTCAGGTCGGTTCCGCCGCTGCTGTACTTCAGCTGGCGGGCGACCTTTGTCTGCTTGGCCTTTGCCCGGCCGCGCCCCATGGCTCGACCCCCTCGGTGACGGGGCTCGACGGCCCCAGAGTCTTGACACGCGTTCATGTTTCGGGACGGCCTCTCGGATGAGAGTCCGTGCCCGTAGAGCTTCAACGGTACCTGCTTCCGTGGCCATACGGTACGCCGCCCGCGTCTTGCGCCTCGGTACAGGACCAATGAGGAGCTCCGTCCTCGCTGGTCAACTGCGATTTTAACCTCTTCCTGGCGTTCGACCCGCCGACCGGCGTGAGTCTTGTCTCGCCCGGTCCCGGCGGGCCCCGCCGACCGGCGTGGACATGACGTTCCGGTCGGCGGGTCGTCGCTCAGGAGTGCGGGGAACGGGCGGCCCCGGCCATTCTGAGTTCGGCGATCCGGTCCGCCGCGGCGGCCGGCGGAATCCCGTCTGCCTTCGCACGTGCGAACAACTCCAGTGTGGTGTCGAAGATCCTCGCCGTCTTCGCCCGGGCCCGCTCGAAGTCGAACCCGTGCAACTCCTCGGCGACCTGGATCACGCCGCCGGCGTTCACCACGTAGTCCGGCGCGTAGAGGATCGCGCGGTCCGCGAGATCCTTCTCCACCCCCGGGTGCGCGAGCTGGTTGTTGGCCGCGCCGCACACCACCTTCGCGGTGAGCACCGGCACGGTGGTGTCGTCCAGCGCACCGCCGAGCGCGCACGGGGCGTAGATGTCGAGACCCTCGGTGCGGATCAGCGCGGCGGTGTCCGCCACCACGGTGACCTCGGGGTGGGCCTCGGTGATCCGGCGCACCGACTCTTCGCGCACGTCCGTGACCACGACGTCGGCCCCGTCCTCCAGCAGGTGCCGGACCAGATGCCTGCCGACCTTGCCGACGCCCGCGATGCCGACCTTCCGGCCGCGCAGGGTCGGATCGCCCCACAGGTGCTGGGCCGAGGCCCGCATCCCCTGGAAGACGCCGAACGCCGTGAGCACGGACGAGTCGCCGGCGCCGCCGTTCTCGGGAGACCGCCCGGTGGTCCAGCGGCACTCGCGGGCGACGACGTCCATGTCCTCGACGTACGTGCCGACGTCACAGGCCGTGACGTAGCGTCCGCCGAGCGAGGCCACGAACCGGCCGTACGCGAGCAGGAGTTCCTCGGTCTTCACGAGGTCCGGGTCGCCGATGACGACGGCCTTGCCGCCGCCGTGGTCGAGCCCGGCCATGGCGTTCTTGTACGACATCCCGCGCGCGAGGTTCAGCGCGTCGGCGACGGCGTCCGCCTCGGTGGCGTACGGGTGGAAACGGGTGCCGCCGAGGGCGGGACCCAGGGCGGTGGAGTGGAGGGCGATGACGGCCTTGAGGCCGCTGGCCCGGTCCTGGCAGATGACGACCTGCTCGTGGCCTCCCTGGTCCGAGTGGAACAAGGTGCGCAGCACGTCCGCGTGTGCGGCGGGTGCGTCAGGTGCGCCGGTCACATCGGTCACGGTGGTGACTCCCAAGTACGAAGCGGCGGAAGGGTCTTCTGAGGGTGGGAAGGCCCCGGCGGACCGGCGGGGCCGGCCCGTTCGGTTCCGAGCGTAGGCGTTGCCCCCGTGTGGATCGCCCCACTGCCGTGGATCACCCCCCGAGGGAGTACGGGCGTGACACGATCAGCTTCATGTCGGTGGTGTCTTCAGTGCTCGTCCCTTACACGTCCTATCTGCGGGTGTACGAGCCCCTGGCCGCCTTCCCGGAGGCCGAGCGCGCGCACTGGACGCGTTACGCGCAGCGGTCCGAGTTCCCCACCGCGCAGGACGAACTCCGGCGCTCGCTCGCGGACTTGGTGCCCACTCCGCCGGTCGGGGTGAGTCCCCACGAGAGCGCCGACGCCTTCGTCGCGGAGATCGACGGGGTGGTCTGCGTCTGCCCGTGGCGGACCCGGCTGCGCGGATGGCTGGCCCTGGACGAACTTGAGGGTCTGTTTCCGGCCAATGTGCTGGACGCGGTACTGCCGGAGGTCGTCCGGGAGCAGCAGGTCGCCGACCACGAGCGGTGGCAGCGCAGGAACCCGGACGCGCGGCCCTGGATCAGGACGGCGCTGTGGCACGTACCGGTCCGCTGGTTCGTGCTCTTCGCCGACGCGGAACGCGAGTACGGGGCGCCGGACGGTGCGGGCGGACCGGCGTCGTTGCGGTACCGGACACCCATGGTGGAGGCGCGGCGCAGGCTGGCGCGCGGGCTGCGGACCCTGCGCGAGACCGTGGACGACGGCCCGTTGGCGGACGGCCTGGTGGACGTGGGCCGCTGGCTGGAGGAGTTCCACCCCCGGTCGCTGGTCGAGCTGGACTACGGCGGCCTGGTGCACGCCGTACCGGCCGCACGGCTCGCCGAGGACCGATCGGCCGCGGACGTGGCCGAGGGCATCCGGGCGCTGCGCGAGGGCGACAACGACCGCGCGGCGGTGGCGTACGGCCGGCTCGCGGAACGCTGGCGCGCGGTGCGGGATCTCCGGTCCGCCAACTGACGGGCCCGGCACCGGGGTCGGGCCCGTCACGGGTGCGCGGTCCGCAGCGGCCGTCGGCGGCTGTTCGCCGACCGGCCCGCCCGGGGGCGCGACTTCGTGAAGTGAACGGTGAAAGGGCTGTCCGGCGTCAACATGTGTCGGCACGCCGCCCCACCAATGGATGCGAATCGGAACACGGTGGCATGAAAGGTCCGAACCGGGGCAACCTCATGCCGAGGCGGTCGCAAGCAGCCCAACCGGATGGAATCGCATCAAGGTACGCCAACCGCCTTCTTTGCCAGGAAGGCCGGCCCGTGCGGCCGGCCGCGACCGGGAGAGGAGTCGAGGGAGCCGATGATCGCCGACGAGACGCGCGAGCACGCACGCGAACCCACGGGAAGTGCCGAGGGAGGCCCGGCCGGGGTGTGATCCGTCGCGCGCCGACCGGGCGGCCGGTGCGGTCCGGGTGGACCCGGGGCCCTGCTGACGGCCCGTCGGCCGCCTCCCCTGGGGCGGAAGAGCCGGGTGGGGCAGGAGGCTACGTCCTGCGTCCTAGGTCTTACGTCCTGAACCGGTCCATTGGCCGCAAGCGTGACGGACGGCACTAAGGCCGCCCTTGCGCCCATCCCTACCCCTCGTGCCAAAATAGGACAAGGAGTCCGGGGAGGACTCTGTCCGTCCAACTATGGGCGGATTGCTCTGCATTGCACGCTATGGGGGGTCTAGTGACTCCTGATCGCCCTGTGACTGATCGTTACTGACGCGTGACTGTCCGCTATGGCATGGTCCATCGGCATCCGTCGCTGATGAACACCTGGGAGGGCAATTCCATCGGTTTGGCCGACGCGGCTGGACGGATGGTGTAGTTGTAGTGCCGAGGACAAGCCGTTCGTCCTATAACCGACTCGGCCCCCGTTCACCATTTCGGGCAACGTGGGCCAAGGTGCAGAATTTAGAGGAAAGAACCGAGATGGTTCGGTTCTCCCGAGGAGGCCGCTCATGACCGCTCGCACCCCTGATGCCGAGCCGCTGCTGACCCCGGCTGAGGTTGCCACGATGTTCCGCGTGGACCCGAAGACGGTCACCCGTTGGGCCAAGGCTGGCAAGCTCACGTCCATCCGCACGCTCGGTGGACATCGCCGATACCGCGAGGCAGAGGTCCGCGCACTGCTTGCGGGTATTCCGCAGCAGCGCAGCGAGGCCTGAAACACCCCTGTCGCCGCATCACGACCGGGCAGCTGACGGCCCCCCAACCGACAGCCGCTCACCCATAGCTCCATACGACGGGCGCCCGCCCCAACGGGCGCCATACCTGTGCGATGCGGGTACGTCGTCAAGATCGCGCTGGACTCCGCCGGGTCCAGCGCGATCTTTTTTTGTGCCCGGAGGTGCCCGGAAGTGCCGTGAGGTGCCCGGAAGTGCCTCGGCGGCCGGGCCGCGGGCATGTGCACCCGTCCTGACCGGCCGGTACGTGCGGCCGGTACGTGCCGCCCTGACGGGCCGCCGGTTCCCCGCTCCGGCGTACGCCCGGCGCCTCGCCGTGGCGCCTTCCGGCCGCTTCCCGGGGCTCTCCCCGCGGACTGTCACGTCGCCTTTCGGCGGAGACGCGTGGGGGGTGTGGGCGGGTGTGGGTTTCTGTGTGCGACCCGGTGAAGGACTCTGTCCGGAGGCGGGGGAGCTACCCGTACGGGCCGGGAGAAACCGGAGGGATGGATTCCACAGAAGTCCCGAAAGGAAGTGCAATTGCACATATTAAATTGGACGGTTGTATGGGGAGGGTAAAGTCACCCTGTCCAAAAACTGGTTCGGTGACTCCCGTCACACTGCCTACCGCTTGCCAACATCCAGCCTGCCACTACGGAATGGCGGAAAACTTCGCCGATGGTCATCGGTGGCGAGGACTTTCGCACTTCGCTCCGGCGGCTCCGCGCCGCCCTCGGGACCCCGGACGGGGGCCGCCGGGGCGGCACGCCGATCGCGGAGGGCCGGGGCGGCTGTCCATGAGGTCCCGGAGGGGGCTCCAGCGGGACCTGCGGCCCCCGGGGCCGGATCTCGCCGCCCGGAGCCGCCCCGGGCAGCGGTCGGGGCTCCGGGGTGCGGGAGCGGGCGCGGAGGGATCGCCGGGATGTCCGTCAGGCCGGGGTCCGGGTGGTGGCGCCGGGGGTGGCCGAGGTGTGTGTGCCGGGTGCCTCGCGCGGCGGGTCGGGTGAGGGAAGCTCCGCCCGGAGCCGGGTGGTGCCTCCCGGCCGCCGTCGGACGAGTTGCCGGGTGCGAGTGCGGCAGGGCCTCTCGCCTCGGCTCCGCCACGTCTCCCGCTGTGGATGTGCGCACGGCCGGCTGTCCGGAAACCCGCGAACCGGGCCCAGGGAACGGCATGTGCCGTTCGTTCCTGGCGTGCGACCCCACGGATGCGCCTCACCGGTCGCGTGCGCCCGCCGGTCGTCGCGTACGCCCGCCGGTCGCGTGCGCCCGCCGGTCGCCCGAGCCCGTCGCCCGGATGCGCCGCTTCGCCCGCCCCGTGCGCCTCGCGGCCCGTGTACGCCCCGCCTGCCCGCGCGCACCCCGTCTGCCGTCTACCGTCGAGGGGCCGGGAACGCGCGAAGGCCCGGATCGAGATGATCCGGGCCTTCGCTGCTTGCGGTCCTGACGGGATTTGAACCCGCGGCCTCCACCTTGACAGGGTGGCGAGCAC
>NZ_JBSFVR010000122.1:0-19926 GCF_053592415.1 Streptomyces sp. NPDC002690
AGTGGGCGCTGTCGCCGGGCCCGAGCTCGTGAGCGGTTTCGCCGAGGGAGAGCCGCAGCCGCCCTTCGAGGACGTACAGCCACTCCTCCCCCGGGCGCCGGTGACCGAGCTGGCCCGGGCCTCGGTGATCCCGGGAACGCGGCGCAGCACGGCGGCGAGGATCTCGGCCGTCCGGGGCCGTCCGAGCACCAGCTCGACGTCCCAGCGCTGGCGGCCCGGGATGACCGAGCGCGGGCTCGCACCCGATTCCACGGAGCGGAATCCGGCTGCGGCACCCAGTAGCGATGGCATGTGTACGATCACCTGTTTGCGGAGGTCGCGGGAGACCGTCACGGACACGACGGAATACGGCGACGGAACGGGAAAGTCTGAGGTAACGAAGGATTCCGAACAGCGGTTCTCCGCTGTCGAATCGTCCTGCGGACGGCCGCCGCCCGGGCACGCTCCACCGAGATCGGCCGGCGTGCGCGCCCAAAGGCTGTCGCGCCATTCCTGAATGGATCGGTGTGCGGCGCCGGATGCGGTGCATCACAAGGCGAAGGAGCGTCGCAACGCCCAGGAGCATCGCAACGCGGAGGAGCATCCGCATACCGGTTGCATGCGGACGTTCCGACGACGCGGCGGAATGCCGCAGCCGACACCGCACACCCGCGAGGGAGAGCGGACCAGCCTTGGGCGGCGGCCCCGGTTCTTACGGGCCGTCAGTGGGACTTGCCGGCGGCGGAACCGGCGGTGGCACGGATCTTCGGGGTCCTCACGTCCCCCTCCGCTCCGTCCTTGGCGCCGCTCCCGGTGGCACGCTGGCCGACGACGGAGTGCCCTTCGGTCTCACTGGCGGCGATCTGGGCGGCCACCACGTCGGCGGCCACTTCGGCCGCGAGGTCGTGGATGTTCTCCCCGGCCTCCTGGGCCGCCTTCTTCACCTCCATCGCGATACCGACGGACGTCTTGACGACTCCACTCACCAGTGGCCTGAGCAGGCGCTTGGCCAGCGGCGCGACGATGAGGCCGATCAGGAAGGGCGGGACTACTGGCGGCATGATTCTCCATCCTCTCCACGCATACGTATGACAGGGAACCCGGACACGACGAATGCCGGAGCAGTGCACGGCCGGGCGGGATTCACTCTCGAATATCCGGGACTCATCCGGCGGATCGGATTCCCGGACGCCGGAACACACCATCCGATCCCGTGATCACCGTAGTGGAATCACACCCGCCTGGACCAAGCAGCTCCCTTCCGTTCACTCATGCGAGTGCTCATGGGCTTTGCGCGTAACCCTTTCAACCGCCGCACACCCAATCGCATTTAATGCGATTATCCAATTACTTCTCCGGTCGATGAGCCTCTCCCTGCGCCGATCCACGCACCGCTCACTCGCGACGCCCCGTACACCCGCCGCCACGGCTACGGCGACGACAGCACTCCGCCCCGAGCCCTTCCGTACAAGGGCCCCGGCATGCAAGGGCCCCGGCATGGGAGGGCCCGGCATGCGAGGGCCCCGGCGCACGACGGCCCCCGGCTCCTCGTACGGGTGAATCAAGATCGGCCGCCCCGTCACCCCCGACGGCTCCCGGCCCAGCCGTCAGGCGGTTCGTGGCATTCGAACGCGCCTTACGCACAAGCAAGTTGGGTCATCAGGGGCCATCCCCCGGTGGCACCATGACGCCATGCTCCGACGCACCCCGCCGGTCGCCCTGGCGGCCGTCCTCGCCGCTGCGGCCGTCGCGCTGGGCGGTTGCGGCGGAGTCACCACCTCCTCGACCACCACCCCGCCGGTGATCCGCGGCACCGTCCGGATCGCCGCGTCCAGCGAGACGCCGAGCTTCGACCCTTACTCCGCCTTCGGCGCCTCCCAGGCCCGTTACGCCTACGACTCCCTGGTCAACCTCGCCCCGGACGGCACCCTGGTCTCCGGCCTGGCCACCTCCTGGCGGGCCACGGCCACCACGGCCGGTTTCACCCTCCGACCGGGCGTCACCTGCTCCGACGGCACCACGCTCACCGCCTCGGCGGTGGCCGGGGCCCTCACCTACGCGGGCGACCCGGCCAACCAGCTCGCCGGGGCCCAGACCGTCCTGCCGAACGTCCCGTTCGAGGCGAGCGCCGACGACCGTACGGGCGCGGTGTCGGTGACCGCCGCCGCTCCCTTCCCGTTCCTCACCCGCACCATCGGTCTGCTGCCGATCGTCTGCCCCGCGGGACTCGGCCGGCCCCATGCCCTGGACCGTGCCACCGAGGGCACCGGCCCCTACGTACTCACCCGCTACACCCCTGGCGGGCCGTACGAGTTCACCGTCCGCGACGACTATTCCTGGGGGCCCGCCGGGGCGACGACCGAGGAACCCGGCCTCCCCGCGCACATCGTCGTCTCGGTGGTGCCCCAGGCCTCCACGGCGGCGAACCTGCTGCTCACCGGGGGTATCGACATCGCGGGCGTGAGCGGTCCGGACCGGGCCCGGCTCACCGGACGCGGCCTGTCCACCGCCGACGTGGCGACCGTGGTCGGGCTGACCTTCTTCAACCAGCGTCCCGGACGGATGCTCCGGGACCGGACAGTGCGCCGCGCCCTGGTCTCCGCCCTCGACCGCCGGGGGCTCGCCAACGTCGCCGTCGGCGGCACCGGCAGCCCCGCCACCGACTTCGGCGCCGAGGGCGCCGTCTGCCACGCCGACCTCGCCGACGCCAACCTGCCCACGCGGGACGCCGCCCGGGCACTGCGCGCGGCCGGCTGGACCCGTTCAGCCGACGGCCCGCTCGCCAAGGACGGCCGCCCGCTCCGGCTCCGCCTGATCACCAGCCCCGACCTCGGCCCGACGCTGGTCTCCGTCGCCGAGCTCATGGCCCGGGAGTGGACGGCGCTCGGTGCCGAGGTCGATCTGGTCACCGAGAGCCTCCCCGCCCTCGTCAACGCCATGTACGGGAGCGGCGACTTCGACGTGGTGGTCGGCAGCACACCGGGTTTCGCGCTGCCGGCCGGCTTCGTCTCCTTCTTCTCCGGCCCGGCCCCCGCCCGGGGCCTCAACTTCGCGGGGGTGGCCAACCCCGAGTACGACGCCCTGGTCGCCGAGGCACTCCGGGCGCCCGACACGACGGGATGCGACAGCTGGAACCAAGCCTCCGCCGCCCTCTTCCGCTCGGCCGACGCGCTGCCGATCGCCCAGGGCCGTAGCGGTGTGTACGGCTACCGCACCACCTTCGCCACCACCTTCGGCGGCCAGATCGTTCCCACCAGCATCCGCCTCCACCAGTGACCCGGGGCCCCACCATGTCCGTACCCCAGCTGCTGCGGCACCCCTGGACCGTGTTCCTCGGCCGCCGCGGCGTCCGGCTGCTCCTCTCCCTCGGGGTCGTGGTCACCGCGTCGTTCGCGATGATCCGGCTCATCCCCGGCGATCCCGTCCGGGCCGCGCTCGGTGTCGACGCCGCCCCCGGCCTCGTGGCCGCGCGCAGGCACGCCCTCGGGCTCGACACCTCCTTCCTCGCCCAGTACCGCCACTACCTCGGCGGCCTCCTGCACGGCGACCTCGGTACGTCGCTGGTCACCGGGGCGCCGGTCGCCGAGCTGGTCCGCACCCGGTTGCCGGCCACCCTGGAGATCGCCCTTCTCGCCTTCCTCGCCATCCTCGCCGTCGCCCTGCCCGGCGGTCTGCTGGCCGCCGTCGCCACCCGTGACGGCCGCCGCCCGCGCACCGAGCTGGTGTTCACCGCGGTCACCGCGGGTCTGACCGGAGTGCCGGACTTCGTCCTGGCCGCCGGGCTCACCGCATCGCTGGCCGTCGGCCTCCATCTGCTCCCGGTGGCCGGTGCGGCGGGCGCCGAGTCGCTCGTGCTGCCCGTCCTCGCGCTCTCCCTCGCACCCACCGCCGTACTGCTGCGCATCGTCCGGGTGGAGGCACTGAAGGTGCTGGACGAGGACTACCTGCGTACCGCCCGGAGCAAACGGCTGTCGCCCGCACGCCGTTACCTGCGGCACGCGGCACCGAACATGGCGTCCGCCACGCTCACCGTCGCCGGGAGCCTGCTGCCCGGTCTCATCGCCGGCACCGTACTGGTGGAGAAGGTCTTCGCCTGGCCCGGTATCGGCTCAGCGATGGCCCAGTCCGTGGTCGCGCAGGACTATCCGGTGGTCCAGGCCATGGTTCTGGTGCTGGGCACCGCCGTGCTGCTCGCGGGCCTCCTGGTGGACGTGCTGCTCGCCCTGCTCGATCCCCGCTCGGCGATCCGGGAGATGTGACCATGAGCCCTTCGTCCCGGCTTCCCCGCTCTCCCCTGGCTCTGGCCACCGCACTCATGCTGGCGTCGCTCGTCGCGCTCGCGCTGGTGGGCCCGCTCGTCTGGGGCGCGGCAGCCGACCGCCCGGACCCCTCGGCCGTGCTCCAAGGCCCTTCCCAGGTCCACCCGTTCGGCACCGACGGCCTCGGCCGGGACCTGCTCGCCCGCGTCCTGACGGCCACCCGCCCCTCACTGCTCCTGGCGCTCGGAGCGGTACTGCTCGGCGCGACCGCGGGCGTACTCCTCGGGGCGTGCACCGCCGTTCTCGGCCGTCGCGGGCGCCGACTGACCGGCGGGCTGATCAACCTCCTGCTCGCCTTCCCGGCGCTCCTCGTCGCGATGTTCCTCGCGGTCGTGTTCGGCGCGGGCGCCACCGGGGCGGTACTGGCCCTCGCGGCGGCGGCCGTCCCCGGGTTCGCCCGGCTCGCCCAGACTCTCGCCGCGGGTGTCGCGGGCACCGACCACCTCGCCGCGGCCAGGGTTCTCGGTCTGCGCCGGCACCGCCTGCTGTGGCGGCACGTCCTGCCCAACATCGCGGAGCCGCTGCTCCTGAGCGTCACCACGGCGGGGGGCACCGCCCTGGTCGCACTCTCCGGGCTGAGCTTCCTCGGCCTGGGCGTCCAGCCGCCCGGCTACGACTGGGGACAGTTGCTCAGCCAGGGCCTGGACCGGATCTACGCCGAGCCGGTGCCCGCCCTCGCCCCGGGCCTGGCCATCCTCTACGCCGCTCTGAGCTTCCAGCTGCTCGGAGAGGTGCTGGCCAAACACGCCGCGCGGCGCGGACGGGTGCCGCGCGAACCCGCACCGGTGCCCGCGCCGGGCGGCCCGGCCGAAGACGGACTGGTCCTCCAGGTGGAGGACCTCACCGTCGAACTCCCCACCCCCGACGGCACGATCCGGCCGGTACGCGGTGTGTCCCTCTCGCTGCGTCCGGGCGAGATCGTCGGGCTCGTCGGCGAGTCGGGGTCGGGCAAGTCGCTCACCGCGCTCGCCGTCGCCGGCCTGCTCCCGTACGGCGCCCGGGTGTCGAGGCGCACCCTGCGGCTGCTCGGGAAGGACCTCCTGGCCCTCACGCCGAAGGAGCGGGACCGGCACCTCGCGACGGGCCTGTCGATGATCTTCCAGAATCCTGCCTCGGCGCTCAATCCGTCCCTGCGCATCGCCACCCAGCTCACCGAGGCGGTCCGTGCCCACCGGGGCGCGAGCCGCGCGCAGGCGGCGGCACAGGCCGCCGACGCCCTGCGCCGGGTGGCCCTGCACCCGGCACTGCTGCGCTCTCGTCCGCACCAGCTCTCCGGCGGGCAGCGCCAGCGGGTGATGATCGCCTCGGGGCTGATGGTGCGGCCGGGGCTGGTCATCGCCGACGAACCGACCACGGCGCTCGACGTCACCGTGCAGCGGCAGATCGTCCGGCTCCTCACCGACCTGCGCCGGGACACCTCCGCGGCGATCCTGTTCATCAGCCACGACGTCGCGCTCGTGGGCGAGTTCTGCGAACGGATCCTGGTGATGTACGCCGGCACCGTCGTCGAGGCACTGCCCGCCGGCCGCCTCGCCGACGGGGCGCGGCACCCCTACACCCGGGCCTTGATCGCCTCGGTGCCGGACCTCACCGCCGACCGGAGCCGACCGCTGCCGACGGTCGAGGGCGCGCCGCCCGATCCGCTCGCACCGGTGGTGGGGTGCCCGTTCGAGCCCCGTTGCCCGCGCCGCCAGGACCGCTGCGCCGAGCAGGCCCCGCCGCTGGACGACCTGGACGCCGGTCACCGGGTCGCCTGTTGGCATCCGGTGCCGGTGGCGGCCCCGGAGGCGGTGAACGCGTCATGACCACGCTTCAGGTGATCGACCTCACCGTCCGCCACCCGGGACCCCGTGACTCCCCCGCCGCGGTGGACGGTGTCTCACTGGAGATCCCGTCCGGCACTACGCTCGGTCTCGTGGGCGAGTCCGGCTCCGGGAAGTCCAGCCTGGCCGGCGCGATCGTCGGCCTCGTGCCGGTGCACGGTGGCCGGGTCCTGATCGACGGCCAGGAGGTCCGCACCCGTACCGTGCACGACCGGCGCCGGCTCGGCCGACTGGTCCAGGTCGTCCTCCAGGACCCGGACACCGCGCTCGATCCTCGTATGACGGCGCGCCAGACGCTCGTCGAGGCCGCCACGGTCTTCCACCGCCTCGACCGGGCCGCCCGTGCCGAACGCGTCACCGAGCTGCTCGGCCTCGTGGGCCTCGACCCCGGGCTCGCGGACCGCCTGCCCCGGCAGTTGTCTGGCGGCCAGCGCCAGCGCGTGGCCCTGGCCCGGTCCCTGTCCGTGGGGCCCGGCCTGCTGATCGCCGACGAGATGACCTCGGCGCTCGACGTCTCGGTGCAGGCCGCCGTCCTGAACACGATGCGTGAACTCCAGCAACGGCTCGGGCTTTCCATGTTGTTCATCGGCCACAACCTGCCGGCGGTCTGCCACGTCTCGGACGCCGTGGCGGTCATGCGGCACGGCCGTATCGTCGAAATCGCTCCCACCGGGACAATCCTGCGCGCACCGAGCCACCCGTACACCCGGACGCTGCTCGCCTCCGTACCGTCCCTGCGCACGTACCTGCCCGGACAGAGGTCGTCGTGACCCCGGGCGGGGTCATGAACCCCGGGCGCCGGACGCGGGGGCCGTCACCACCGGATTCCCACCACCGGATTCCCACGCGGAGCACGACGCGCATTCCCAGGAATGGGCCGTCAATCGGTCATTCACTTCATCACGCCATCGAATTACGCATGATCCGATCAGCCGATCACAGTGAAACGATGTGGCGGCTTTTGATTCGACGCCTCGATCGTCCGGTCCCCTGACGAACCGGCAGAACAAGAAACGGACAATGGAAATGCTCCGAGAAGCACCGACGGCCCCCGAGCGGAGCGCCGTGACATGACCGTCGCCCTGGACCAGACCCTTTTCCACCAGACCGGCGCGGGCCTGTCCGTACCGTTCGCCATCGCCGGTACGGGTATCCACCTGCCGCCGACGGTCGTCACCAACCAGGAGCTCACCCGCTCCCTGGACACCAGCGACGAATGGATCATCAGCCGCACCGGAATCCGCGAACGCCGCCGCCTGGCCCCCCACCTGGCGACCTCCGACATGTGCGTCGCCGCCGCCCACCCGGCTCTGGAAGCCGCCGGCATCGAGCCCGCCCGGCTGGACGCGGTCATCGTCGCCACCTACACCTGGGACCAGCCGCTCCTGTCGACCGCGCTCATCGTCAAGGACGCACTCGGCGCCCACCGCGCGCTGTCCCTGGACGTCACGACGGCCGCCTGCGCCTCCGGCATCCAGGCCATGCTGATCGCGGCCCACCTTCTGCAGAACCCTTCCATCACCACCGTCCTGCTGCTCGCGGCCGACTGCGCCTCCAGGGTCACCGATCCCACCGACCGCACCACCGGTGTCTTCTTCGGAGACGCCGCGGCGGCCGTCGTCCTCACCCGCACCGACATCCCGGGCGCGGGGCTGCTCTCCTACGACCTGGGCTCCGAGCTGTCCTACGCGGTCCAGATCCCCGCCGGAGGATCCCGGGTGCCCACCAGCACCGCCACCGTCGCCGCCAGGGACCACTACCTGTCCATGGACGGCCGCGCCGTCTGGGACGCCGCGACCACACGTCTGCCCGAGAGCATCACCAGCGTCACCCACCGCGCCGGCGTGCCGGTCGACCAGGTGCGGCACTTCTTCCTGCACCAGGCCAACCTGAACATCCTCAACGCGACCATGGCCGTCCTGGGGATCCCCCGCGAGCGCGCCCCCGTCACCGTCGACCGGCTGGGCAACACCGGATCGGCCGGTGTGTTCACCGCACTCCACACCGCCGTCGCGGAAGGCTCCCTGCTCCCCGGAGACACCTATGTGCTGTCCGGGATCGGCGCGGGTTTCCAGTGGGGAAGCCTCTGCCTCCGGCACGCCTGACCTGCCCGCAACGCCACTGTGGATTCCGGGGGTTCAAGGTAATTCGCCGGCCCCGGGCTCAGCGGATGTCTCGCGTGGTGAGGTCCCGACGTGCGGCACGCCACGGCCCCGCCCCTTCGGGCACGGATGCGGTCCTGGCGGTCTTCCGGTCAGTGAGGGCCGCGCCGCGGTGGACGCGACAAGGCCCACATGGCGAGTGTCTGGGCGGAGTGGGCGAATCGTTCGACGAGTCGCACGACGGTGGAGCGGCGCAGGGTGCACAGCCACACGTAGCCGCTCAGGGAGACACAGAGGCAGCCCAAGTCCTGCCCCCAGAATGCTTGCGCCGATGGCTCTTGCCGAGTGCACAGGTGGAGCGTCCACACGGCTGCCGCGGCCAGTCCGAATGCGACCGAGCCCGCCTTGACCACTTGGCCGCGGACTGCCCAACGGGAGGCAAGAAGGCCTGCGGGAATCTGGACTGCGACGTGGAGCGACAGGACCGCGATCATCATCTCGAACATCTGGGCATAGGTTTCCGCGGACGCGGCGGGAATCCAGCAGAAGCCGATGCACAGCAGAACGCCACTCAGGTGCATGGCGGCAATGTTCAACGGAACGTGCCACGTGCCGACCCAGTGGCGCTCGTTGTCATTCGCCCGCACGACGCACTTCCCCCGGGGGCTGGAGCCCCCACTCCTGGCGACCAGTCCAGGGGAACATCCGTAGCGTTCCCGCCACTTCGGTCCCCGCGCCGGGCGACAGCCTACCGACCCGACCGGACAGGACGACTGCCAAGGGGTCGTCACTTCACGGCTCCCACGTTCTCGGACGGGTGAACTCCCGCCCCGTCGCTGGCGATCGAGCTACCGCGAACGCCAGCATGAGCGCCATGACCACCACGTACTCGCGGGCCGAACGGGCCGCTCAGGCCCGGGCGGCCGTAGTCCAGCTCGCCGCCGGCGGAATCGACGGGGTGGTGTTCGGCTGGGTCGACAACGCCGGGCTCACCCGGGTGAAGTCCGTCCCGCTCTCCCAGCTCGAACACGCCGCCGAGCACGGCGTCGGCGCCGTCCCCTGCTTCGACGTCTCCCTGGTGGACGACTCCTTCACCACCACGGCTTCGAGCGCCGGCCCGATGGGCGACCTGCGGCTCGTTCCCGACCTCGGCCGGCTGACCCCGCTCGCCGCCCAGCCCGGCTGGGCCTGGGCCCCGGCGGACCGTTTCACCCAGGACGGCGCCCCGCACCCCGGCTGCCAGCGCGGCTTCGCCCGCCGGGCCGCCGAGGAGGTGGAGCGCCGCGGCCTTTCGGTGCTGGCCGGGATCGAGATCGAGTGGGTGGTGGCCGACGCCGCCGGAGACCCCGCGACGTCCGGTCCCGGGTACGGGATGACCCGCTTCGTCGAGCACTCCGACTATCTGCGCGAGGTCCTTCGCGCCCTCACGGCACAGGGCCTGAACGTGCTTCAGCTCCACCCCGAGTACGCCGCGGGGCAGTTCGAGGTCTCGGTCGCCGCCGAGGGGCCGGTCGGGGCGGCCGACACCACGATGCTGGTGCGCCACACCATCAGGGCCGTCTCCGCCCGGCACGGGCTGCGGGTCTCGTACGCGCCCGTCTTCACCGAGGGGGCGATCGGCAACGGCGGCCACCTCCACCTCAGCCTCTGGCGCCACGGCCAAAACCTCGCCCACGGCGGCCCCGGCCGTCATGGGCTCCACCCCGAGGCCGAGCACTTCCTCTCGGGGGTGCTGGCCGAGCTGCCCGCCCTGCTCGCCCTCGGTGCGCCCGGCGTCGCGTCGTATCTGCGCCTGGTCCCCTCCCACTTCGCCGGGGCGTACCGCTGCTGGGGCCTGGAGAACCGGGAGGCGGCTCTGCGTCTGATCACCGGTTCGGGCGCCGGACAGGCCAACGCCGAGTTCAAGTGTTTCGACGCCGCCGCCAATCCGTACCTGGCGGTCGGCGGGGTGCTGGCCGCCGGGCTCGCCGGGCTCGACGCCGGCATGCCGCTGCCTCCCGAGACCCGGAGCGACCCCGCCGCCCTCGCGAGCGCGGAGCGCCTTCCGGCGAGCCTGCCGGAAGCGGCGGACGCGTTCGAGAAGTCCGGCCTGCTGCTGGAGGCGCTCGGTCCCGAGTTGCACGAGGCCGTCCTGGCCGTACGTCGGGCGGAGGCGGAGCTGTTCTCGGGGCGCTCGGACGCGGACGTCATCGAGGCCGTTCGCTGGCGGTACTGACGGGGCGTCACGTCAGCCCTCCCTGCCACACGGGCGGGGACGGCTGACGTCCGCGTACAGCCGCGCTCAGCCCGCTCCCGCCGCCGAAGACCGGGGGCCGTCCGGATCGGTGGCTGCGGTTTCCAGCGGCTTCGTCATGTAGACCGCCTCGGCGCCGTAGCTCGCGGGCAGCACGACCCCGGGCCGGGCGTGGAAGCCCCACGCGGCCCACAGTCTGCGTGAGCCGCCCACGGCGGCCAGGGAGAGCGTCCTGTGGCGGTCCGCACGTGCGGTCTCCTCGATCTGCCGCAGCATCCGGTGGGCCAGGCCCCTGCGGCGGACCTGCTCGGCGACGACCACGTCGTGGACGTGCAGGTTGTCCTCCGGTCCACCCTCCCGGACCGCGTCCACCTCGGCCAAGTGGAGGTCCGGGCAGCGGAAGAGGGGGAACGGCAGGGCGAGCAGGTAGCCGCCGAAGCGGCCCGCGTGCTCCACCACGAAGCAGGTCGAGGGCGAGGCGCGGTACCGGGAGCGCAGCGCTTCCCGCCCCTCGGACAGGCCGCTCGCCGCGTAGGTACGTTCCTCCAGCGCGACCACCTCGTCCCAGTCGCCCTCCACGAGCAGCCGGACACGGGTCCCGGTCATGCGCGCTCTCCGTCCGGAGCCGGGCCGCCGACGCAGATGTACGGCAGCGGCGCGAAGCCGTTGAACCCCTGGGTCGTGTAGGCGACGGCGTACGCGCCGCAGGAGTGGACCCAGACCGGGTCGCCCGAGGCGATGGTGCGCGGGACCCGCACCGAGCCGCCCTGCTGGGCGTACGCGTCGTCGCTGTCGCACGTCGGACCGGCCACCACGGCGTCGACGGACGGTTCGCCCGGGCGAGTCGGGAACTCCAGGCGGTACTGCAACTGGTCCATCTCGTAGAGGCCGTTGAACTTTCCGCAGCTGAGGTAGAGCCAGTCCTCACGCGTGCCGTCGGCCCGGTGGCGGGAGGTGAGCCGGGCGACGTGGGCGCGGATCGCGCCGTGGTCGGCGACCAGGTGGCGGCCGGGTTCCAGTAAGAACGACAGTGGGGCGGCGTTGATGGCGCGCAGCCGTTCCATGCCCTCACGGATCACCGTGAACATCTTGTCCAACGGCGGTTCCAGTGGCCGGCCGCACCGGTCGAGGACGCCGAGAGCGGGCAGTCCACCACCGAGGTTGATCCGGTCCGGAACGACACCGTGCCGGTGGAGCGCCTCCATCGTGGCGGCCAGTGTCCCGATCGCCTCGCCCCAGGCTTCGGGCGTCATCTGCTGGGAGCCGACGTGCACCGACAGGCCGGAGGGCACCAGCCCGGCGTCCCGGGCGTCGAGGAGTACCCGCAGGGCGTCCTCGGGCGAGCAGCCGAACTTGTGGCTCAGGCCCCACAAGGCGCCGTCGCCGGTGGTCGCGAGGCGGCAGAACACGGCTGATCCCGGGGCGTGTTCGGCGATCGCGGCGACGTCCTCCCGGCTGTCGGTGGCGAAGTCGCGCACACCCAGCCGGTAGGCGTCGGCGATGTTGCGGTCGGACTTGACGGTGTTGCCGTAGTGGATCAGGCCGGGGGCCACCCCGGTGCGCAGCGCCTGGACGATCTCCTGCGGGCCTGCGGCGTCGAAGCCGGAACCGAGCCGGGCGAGGTGGCCGAGCACCTCGTCCACCGGACACGCCTTCATCGCGAACCGGACGGCCGCGCCGGGCAGTTCGGTGCGGAGGGCGGTGTACTGGCGCCCGATGCCGTCCAGGTCGTAGATGATGGCGTCCTCGGCCGCGGCGGCGAGCGCGGTACGCAGGGCGACGTCGTCGTGCCGGCCGAGGAGCGGCGGGGCGGACGTCCGCACGGCGGCCGACGCCGTCCGGGTGCGCCGGCCGATTCTGTCGCGGTCGGCCGTCCGGCGCTGCGCGGTGATCTGATACGTGTCGGTGGCCTGAGGCCTCACGCGGGAACTCCCCATCGGACTGGATGATCGGTGCCTTGATCGTTCCGGCACCCATGAGAGGGAACGAGGGAGTCCGGAGGTGGGTTATGACAGCGCGCCTGCTTTCCTCCCCCCGTTCCGCACGCCCCGCCCGTGCGCCCCGCTCCGCGCGCCGGTGACGGCTCGCCCCGCACCGGCGTTACACGTCACGGGACTTACGGGCACCGGACCCGATCCCCGAAGGCGCGGGACACCGAACCCCGGGCGCCGGACTCTGGGCACCGGACTCCGGGAGGAGCTGCCGGGCACCTCGCGCGGGTGTCGTGTCCGCCGGCGGCCTTATGATCATGTGCCTGACACACTGCCGCCTGTTGAGGAGAGCCCCGATCATGGGCATGACCCGTTCCGCCACCACCGTCCTGGCCACCGCGCTCGTCCTCGCCGGAGCGCTCGCCACCGCTCCCGGAGCCACGGCAGCGGCAGGCTGTCAGTACAAGGTCGTCTGGGCGACCGCCGGGGTGTACGAGAACCCGAATCCGAACAGTGTGGTCGTCAAGACCAAGTACGCCGGCGACATAGTCGGAGCGTCGACCTGCGAGGGCGCGTCCTACAACGAGTACGGCTACGTCCTGGTCACCACCGACGCGGCGGCGGACGGCCGGGGCTGGATGCGCGAAGGGGCCGTCGTCCCCGTCTGAGGCCGCCCGGGGGACGACCGGTCGGCGGGGGCGGCCGGAGCCGCCGGAGCCGCCGGAGCCAGTCGGGACGAGAGTGAAGATCCCGCCTGTCCGGCGGCGTCCGGGCGGACGGCGCCACTTCCACCACACGACCCAACCGTCAGCGGTCGGACGAAGCCTGTTCCAGCGCCTCCAGCACCACGCGCTCGCACAGTTCGTGGGTGGCGAGCGCGTCACGCGCGCTGAGCGTCACGCCGGTGCGGACGGCGTCGAGGAACGAGGTGACACAGCTCTCGATGCCGCGCTGTCGGGCGACGGACACCCAGTCCCCTCGCCGCCGCAGGCTGGGCTGGCCCTTGTGGTCGATGATCTCCGCGAGGTTGAGGACCTGCCGCTTGCTGTCCTGGCCGGATACTTCGAGGATCTCCTCGGTGGAGCCGCCCCGGCGGTTCATCATGCCGATGGCGGTGAACCCGTCGCCCGACAGTTCGAGGACGACGTGGTGCATCAGCCCGTTCTCGATCCTGGCCCGTACCGAGACCCGGTCGACGGCTCCCGGGACCAGGAAGCGCAGCGTGTCCACGACGTGGATGAAGTCGTCGAGCACCATCGTCCGGGGGTCCTCGGGCAGTCCCACCCGGTTCTTCTGCAGCAGGATCAGCTCGCGCGGGTGGTCGGCGCACTGCGCGTATCCGGGGGCCAGACGCCGGTTGAAACCCACCGCGAGGCTGGTGCCGCGCTCCTCGGCAAGCTCCACCAGCCGGGTGGAGTCGGCGAGTTCGTAAGCGAGCGGCTTGTCGACGTAGGTCGGGACGCCGGCTTCCAGCAGCCGGGCGGTGATCTCCGGGTGGACGGCCGTCGGGGCGTGGACGAACGCGGCGTCGAGCCCCTGCTCCAGCAGTGAGTCCAGGGTGGTGTGGCACCGGTCGGCGGGAATCCGATGCGCGGCGGCGACGGAGTCCAGGGTGGCGGGGGTCCTGGTCTGAAGGTGCAGTTCGATCCCCGGCAGTGCGGTGAGCACGGGCAGATACGCCTTCTGCGCGATGTCGCCGAGTCCGATGCAACCGACCTTCACGAATACTCCCTCAGCTCGCCGTGCGCGTCCTTGATCCCGGCAGCATACGGGCGGGACGGCGGCAGCAGGCCGGCCGGGCCTCGAACGCGCCGACGGCACGCACCGGCCCGAACGAGCCGCCCGTTCACCCGTGGTGATCGTTCCGCCGTACGAACGGGCGCCGGTTCGCAGCGTGCTGACCGGGTCACTCGTGCGGGGCATTCGGCGCGTACGGACTCCCGCAACGCCCTGCTCACCCGCAGAGTTACCGGGTGCAACGAACCAGAATGACCGTGGCCGTCCTCGTGGGCGTGGCTGTCGCCACCGTGTCCGGCTGTGTGACGGTCAACCCCGGCGGGCCGGTGGCACCACCGTCGGCGCCGAGCCGACCCGTCCAGGAAGTGGAGCCGCAGATCGGCCAGCCGCCCGCCCGTGAGGCGCTGGACGCCCTGCCGGCGGCCTCGCCGTCCGCCCCCGCGTACCCGGCCCCGGCTCCCGCGCCCAGGCCCCATGTGGAGCCGCCGGGCGGCGCTCCGCCGGCGGCCTACCCGCCGGCGCGCCCGCCCGCCACGCTTCCGGCGCTGACGGTGTCCGGCCTGCCCCGGGTTCCGGCGTCCGGCAAGGGTGTCTGCGCGCTCGGCCGCGGTATCGGGGGGTGGTCCGCCACCAGCCCGCAGTCCCGGATCTGCGATCAGGCGTACGGCCACTGAGACGGCCGGCCCTGGCCGGGAAAGCGCCGGAAGGCAGCCGGAGGGCAACCGGGAAGCCGGAGAGCAACCGGGAGAAAAACCGGGAAGGCGGCCGGGCGGCCCGGGAGCGGGTGCGTGCGGCTCAGCGTTCCTCGCGGAGCCGCACCTCCAGCCGGTCGATGGTGGTCCTGACGCCGTTGCCCCGGCCTCCGTCGGGGAGTGCGTCCGCCGCTTTGCGGGCGCGGTCCAGATGGTGGCGGGCGGCTTCGGGACGGCGGAGCTTGAGGTAGTCCGCGGCGAGGCCCAGGTGCAGTACCGGGGAGAAGGCGTGCAGGGCCAGGAGGTCCTGGCGAGCGGCGGGCCGCTCGCCGGTCAGTCCTTCGGCCGCCGCGTTCCAGGCGCGCAGGTCCCAGGCGAGTTCGTCACCGGGATCGTCCTGGGTGTCGGCCATGTAGTGCGCCAGGGTGCAGCGGTGGAACGGGGCGGCGTCCTCACCCAGCTCGGACCAGAGCGCCGCGAAGCGGTTACGGGCCTCTTCGCGGTCCCCGCCGTGCAGGAGCATGACCGCCTGGCCGATCCGGGTGCTGACGGCGTCCGTCGACGACTGCTGCTGCTCCGCCACTGCGGCCTCCCTCATGCGGGTGTGCGGCAACGGGGGCCGCGGTGCGGGAGCGGGCCCTGCACGGGTGCGGGACGGGGCGGGCGCGGGCCCGGAACCTTCCGGCGGGCGTGCCCGGACCCCGCTCCGGTGACGGGACAGACCCTAGCCGCACCGGTGGGCGATCACGCTCAGGCGCGGCAGGACGGCCACCTGCCGGACGTCCCTTCGTCCCCCTCGTCCCCCTCGTCCCCCGCGTCCCCGTCCGTCCGCGTACCCGGCGCCTCGCCCGCCCGGGGATCAGCCGAGGTGGGGGATGCGCCAGTCGATGGGGTCGTGGCCCTGGGCTGCCACGGCCTCGTTGATCTGGGTGAAGGGCCGCGATCCGAAGAACCTCTTCGCGGAGAGCGGCGAGGGGTGCGCGCCCTTCACGACCACGTGGCGCGACTCGTCGATGAGCGGGAGCTTCTTCTGCGCGTAGTTGCCCCAGAGGACGAACACGGCGGGCTCGGGGCGCTCGGCCACGGCTCGGATCACCGCGTCGGTGATCTTCTCCCAGCCCTTGCCCTTGTGGGAGTTGGCCTCGCCGGCGCGCACGGTGAGGACGGCGTTGAGCAGGAGGACTCCCTGCTCGGCCCACGGCATGAGGTAGCCGTTGTCCGGGACGGGGAGACCGAGCTCCTCCTGCATCTCCTTGTAGATGTTGCGCAGTGAGGGGGGCGTCCTGACACCGGGCCGCACGGAGAAGCACAGCCCGTGGCCCTGCCCCTCGCCGTGGTACGGGTCCTGGCCGAGGACGAGCACCTTCACCCGGTCGAAGGGGGTGGCGTCCAGAGCGGCGAAGACCTGGTCGCGCGGCGGGTACACCGGCCCCTTGGCCCGCTCTTCCTCGACGAAGTCCGCAAGCTCCTTGACGTACGGCTTCTGCATTTCGTCGCCGAGGACGCCGCGCCAGGACTCGGGCAGCAGCAGGTCGGTGTCGGTCACGTGGACAGCCTCCAGAGAGCAATCGGTTCTTGGAAAAAGAACCTACCCGGCCCCTCTGACAGCGGGCCGGTCTCCCCCGTTCGCCGGACTACCAGCTGGCCTTGCGGTAAAGCTCCCACATCTGCATGACGGTCTGCGGGTCGAGGGCGCGCTCGGCGCCGCCGATGTCCTCGCCGGCCGCGATGTAGAGCTTGCCCTGCCAGAGCGGCAGCAGCGGGATGTCCTGGACCAGGATCTGCTGGGCCTCGGCGAACTGCTTGCTGACCGCGCCGCGGTCGCTCTCCTGGCGCGAGGCGGGCAGGATCTCCTCGGTGATCTTCTTGTTGACGTACATGCCCCCGGTGGCGCTCTCCTTGCCGACGAAGGGCGCGACGAAGTTGTCGGGGTCCGGGAAGTCGGGGAACCAACCGCGGCCGAAGACCGCGTAGTCGCCCTTGTTGAAGCCTTCCTGGAAGGTGGTCCAGGGCGCGCTCTTCAGAGTGATCTTGAAGAGCCCCGACTTCTCCAACTGCCGCTTGATCTCGTCGAACTCCGGCGCGGTCGAGGAGCCGTAGCGGTCCGTGGTGTACCAGAACGTCATCTCGACCGGCTCGGTGATCCCGGCGTCGGCGAGCACCTGACGCGCCTTCTTCACGTCGGGGTCTCCGAAGGCGTCGAAGAAGCTGGTGGTGTGGGCGGCGATGCCCTTCGGGACGATGGAGTAGAGGGGTTCGGCCGTGCCCTGGTAGACCTTGGCGACGAGGGCGTCCCGGTCCACGACGCGGGCGATGGCCTCGCGCACGGCCCGCTTGCCGACGACGGGGTCCTTCGGGTTGAAGACGAGGAAGCGGATGTCGGCGCCCACGGACTCGACGAGCTGGAGCCTCTTGTTCTCGTCCTTGCCGCCCTGGAGGCCGATCACCTCGTCGGCGGTGAGGCCGCGGTAGGTGGCGTCGATCTTGTCGTCCCTCAGCGCCGTGACCATGGCGTCGGACTTCTCGTAGTACCGGATGGTGACCGAGTCGTTCTTCCGGTCCGCGAACCCCTTGTAACCGTCGTTCTTCTTCAGCTCCGCGACGCTGTGGGGCTCGTAGTGATCGAGGACGTACGGACCGGAGCCGGTGACCGAGTTGCCGGTACGCAGCTTGTCCTTGGGGTACTGCTTCGGCGCGACGATCGACATGGCCGGGGTGGCGAGAACGAAGGGGAAGGTCGCGTCGGACTTCTTCAGGTGGAAGATGACCAGGTCGTCACCCTTGGTCTCCACCCGGTCGAGCGAGCCCAGCAGACCGAGGGGACCGCCCTTGGCCTTGATCGCCACGATCCGGTCGATCGAGTACTTGACCGCCTCGGCGTCGAGCTTCTCACCGTCCGAGAACGTGAGGCCGTCCCGGAGCGTGCAGCGGTAGGCCATGCTCGTGGAGTCGGTGAAGGTGCACTCCGCCGCGTCGGGTTCGGGCTTCGTGCTGCCCGTGGGGAAGGACACCAGCGTCTGGAAGACGTTGCGCATCAGCTCCCAGGAGTTGTCCCAGGCTCCAGCCGGGTCCAGAGTCGAGGGCGAGCTGGTCGTCCCGACCGAGATGTGCTGGTCGACGTCCGAGCCGCTGCCGGAGAACACGCTGCAGCCGGCGACGAGTGACAGGGATGCTAGGGCTGCAGCAGCCTGCAGACTGGCCCGGTAGAACACGTGCACGCTCCTCGATCAGCCATGGGTCGGCAGACCATACCGCAGTGCCCCACCGGGCCAATCACCAGGCCCGGCAGGGCACTTGCCCCAATCGGGGCGAACCGTGGCAGGCCGCTCAGCCCACTCCGGCGTTGAGGAAGATCCCTCCGTCGATCACGAGCGTCTGTCCCGTGATCCAGCCCGACTGCTCCGAGGTGAGGAAGGCGGCGGCACCTCCGATGTCCTCCGGAACTCCCAGTCGGCCCATGGGGTACGAGGCGATCACCTCGGCCTCCCGGCCCTCGTACAGCGCCTGGGCGAACTTGGTCTTGACGACGGCCGGGGCGATCGCGTTGACCCGGACGACCGGCGCGAACTCATGAGCCAGCTGCAGCGTCAGGTTGACCATGGCGGCCTTGCTCATGCCGTACGCACCGATGAAGGGCGAAGCCGAAATCCCGGCCACCGAGGCGATATTGACGATCGCCCCGCCGTTCTGCGCCTGCCACGCCTTCCAGGTCCGCTGGGCGAACCCGAGCGCCGAGATCACATTGGTCTCGAAGACCTTGCGCGCGACGCCGAGATCGAGCTCGGCCATGGGACCGAACACCGGGTTCGTACCGGCGTTGTTGACGAGGAAGTCGACCCGGCCGAACGCCTCCATGGTTCGCTCGACCGCCTGCGCCTGGTGCGCCTCGTCGTGCGCCTTCCCGGCGACGCCGATCACCCGGTCGGAGCCCAGCCGTTCGACGGCCTCCTTGAGCGCCTCCTCGCCGCGGCCCGTGATGCAGACCCGATCGCCGCGGGCGACGAGCGCCTCGGCGACGCCGTACCCGATGCCCCGGCTCGCGCCGGTGACGAGCGCGACCTTCCCGCTGTCCTGCACAGTCATGATGTCCCTCGTCCTTCGGGTCAGTTGAGCGGGCCGCCGGCGACGTACAGCACCTGGCCGGAGACGAAGCCCGCGTCGTCGCCGGTGAAGAAGGAGATGGCGTTGGCGATGTCGTCGGGGCGGCCCACGCGCTGGACGGGGATCTGCGTGGCGGCGGCGGCCTGGAACTCCTCGAAGCCCATCCCGACGCGGGCCGCGGTCTGGGCGGTCATCTCCGTCACGATGAACCCGGGCGCGACGGCGTTGGCGGTGATGCCGAACTTGCCGAGCTCGATGGCGAGGGTCTTGGTGAAGCCCTGGAGACCGGCCTTGACGGCCGAGTAGTTGGCCTGGCCGCGGTTGCCGAGCGCCGACGAGGAGGAGAGCGAGACGATACGCCCGAACTTGGCGTCCACCATGTGCTTCTGGACGGCCTTGGCCATCAGGAACGCACCCTTGAGGTGGACGTTCATCACGATGTCCCAGTCGGACTCGCTCATCTTGAAGAGCAGGTTGTCGCGGAGCACGCCCGCGTTGTTGACCAGGATCGTCGGAGCGCCGAGCTCGGCAGCGACGCGCGCGACGGCGGCCTCCACCTGTGCCGCGTCCGACACGTCGCAGCCGACGGCGAGCGCGGTGCCGCCGGCGGCGGTGATCTTCTCGACGGTCTCCTTGCAGGCGGCCTCGTCGAGGTCGAGTACGGCCACGGCGCGGCCCTCGGCCGCCAGGCGCACGGCGGTCGCGGCGCCGATGCCTCGCGCCGCTCCCGTCACGATGGCGACACGCTGCTCGGTGGTGGACATGCTGGGTTCTCCTCGCCGTTGGATCGCTGCCCGGCCGACACCGGTAAGTCACCGCACCGGACACTCCGGGTACGGACCCGCTGCCTGAGCAAGCGCTTAGTACTGTTGTGGTTGCGACGCTAGAAGCCCTGGCACTCGGTGTCAACGCCCCCGACACCCAGGGGTGCATGTCACACCCGAAGGAGACGGCGAAGGGGCCGCCCGCGACAGTCGAGCCGGAGGGCGCCGGCGAGCCCGGAGCCGTA
>NZ_JBSFVR010000123.1:0-19859 GCF_053592415.1 Streptomyces sp. NPDC002690
GCCCGGTCGGAAGACCGGGCGGGATCTTTGCGTTCGGGCCCCCGGTGCCCCCGAACGGAGTCCGGGGCGAGGGCGACGAAACGTCCTGGTGCGGACCGGACGTCAGGACCGGTCGCCTCCCGGAGCAAGTCCCGCCCGGTACGCCAGCACCACCGCCTGGACGCGGTCGCGAAGTTGCAGCTTGGTGAGGATGCGGGAGACGTAGGTCTTCACGGTCTCCGGGCTGAGGACCAGCTCGGTGGCTATCTCGGCGTTCGACAACCCCTCGCTGATGAGCAGGAAGACCTCGCGTTCGCGCGGGGTGAGCGCTCCCAGGCGGTCGCGTTCGGGGGACGCGGGGGCGTTGACCGGGCGCAGCCGTTCGGCGAAGCGGCCGATCAGGGTGCGCGTGACGACCGGGGACAGCAGGGACTCGCCACGGGCGACGGTGCGTACGGCGCCGAGCAGTTCGTCCGGTGCCGCGTCCTTCAGCAGGAAGCCGCTGGCGCCGGCGCGCAGGGCCTCGTACACGTACTCGTCGACGTTGAAGGTCGTGACGACCAGGATCTTCGCCGGGCTGAGTGCGTCGGGGCCCGCCAAGTGGCGGGTGGCCTCGATGCCGTCGAGCAGGGGCATGCGGATGTCCATGACGACGACGTCGGGTCTCAGCTCCTCGGCCAGCCGGATCGCCGCCCGCCCGTCCGCCGCCTCTCCCACGACCTCCATGTCGGGTTGGGCCGAGAAGATCGTGACGAATCCGGCGCGTACGAGGGCCTGGTCCTCGCAGACCAGCACCCTGATCGTGGGGGGCGCTGCGCTCACGCGGCACCTCCCGCCGGGATGCGCGCGTGCACCCGGAACCCGCCGTCCGGGGCGGGGCCCGCCGTGAACTCGCCTCCCAGCATCTCCACCCGCTCCCGGAGCCCGGACAGGCCGCGGCCTCCCGAGACGTGCGGGCTGTCCCCCCGCGCGCCGGCGGGGACGGGCGCACCGCGGGCCGCGCCGGCGGTGGTGATCTCGACGTCCGTCCAGCCGGGGGTGTGCGCCAGCCGTACGCGTGTCCTGCGACCCGCCGCGTACTTCACGGCGTTCGTCAGGGACTCCTGCACGACGCGGTACGTGGTGAGTTGAGCTGCCACGGCCATGTCCGGTCGTTCTCCTTCCTCGGCCAGCTCGATCGGCTGGCCACCCGCGCGGGTCTGTTCCACCAGGTCCGGCACCCGGCCCGGCATCGGCGTCCGCTCCCGGGGTCCCGGCTCGCCTGTCGCCTCCAGCACGCCGAGCAGGAAGCGTAGTTCGGCCAGCGCGCGGCGGCCGGTGCCGTTGATGGCGTCGAGGGCTTCGTCGAGACGCTCGGGCGCCGCGGTGAGGTACTTCGCCGCCCCTGCCTGGACGACCATCGCGGTCACATGGTGGGTCACCACGTCGTGCAACTCCCGCGCCAGACGGCTGCGTTCCTCGGCGATGGTCGCCTGCGTGGCGAGCCGCCGGCGCTCGGCCTCGTGCGCCCGTCGCTCACGGACCAGGACGCCCAGGCCCCACACCACCGCCAGGACCGCGTAGTAGAGCAGGAACGCGCCCAGGTCGTCGGGGGACCCCAGCGCGTGCAGGACGGCGCAGAAGACCGCGTACCCTCCCGTCGCCGCCAGCGCGACGGACCGGCGCAGCCGGTCCTGGTGGGCGCCCGTCGAGTACAGCGCGATGTACAGCCCCATGCTGCCGAAGGTCGGCGGGCCGCCGAGGGACTCGTGGACCGCGAACGAACTGGCCGTCACCGCGAGGCAGACGGCCGGCCACCGGGTGCGCACCGCGAGCGGCAAGGTCTGCCCCAGGGTCAGCAGCACGCTCGTGACGGAGGCTTCATGGGTGGGGAGGTCGCCGAACCGCGCCCCGATCCCCGACAGCGGCGCCGCGAACGACAGCAGGGTGAAGACGACGGCGAACTCGCGGTCCCTGAGGGCGGCGGGGCGCGATCCCCACCATCGCGCCAGCCGGCGGAGCTGGGCCAGGGCGTCGGCCAGTGGGCTCGCGCTCGCGGAGGATGCCGTGGCCCCGGGGGCACGAACTGCTCGGTCTTCCATACCTCGTCCATGATCGGTGGGTCTGTTCGGTGGGTCTGTTCGGTGGGTTCGATCGCTGGGTCTGATCCGTGGGTCCGATCGGTGGGTCTGATCGGTGGGTCTGATCCGTAGGTCCGATCGGTAGGTCCGGCGCCGGACTCATCGGTGCGGCGCCGCTGAACGGCCGGAGTCGTCGGACACGGCCCAGCGGTCGTACGGCCTCGCACGGCGAACGTAGTGCCTGGTGAGGGGCGCGGGCATCCCCCCGGAGGGGGAGGGGCCTGTAGCTCGCCCGGGGGACCGGCGTACGCGGCAACTGCCCACCCCACGGTGACGATCCGAAGGGGTCGCGGACCGTAGTTTTCCGGCATCGGGAACGCGGACCGCCCGCTGCGAGCGGGTCCTTGAGGAGGAAGCCATGCTGTTCAGCAAGCCTTCGTCGGCGGCACTGCCGTCCGGCGGCGACGCCCACCCGACCACGGCCACCGGGGGGAGCACCGGGCGCCCCGCGCGGTGGGCGTCCTCCGCGTGGGTGCGCCTGCCGGTGATGTTCGTGGCGATGCTGGCCGTGGACGCGATCGCCGCCGGGATCAACGGCGCGGCCGACGGCACGGCGTTGACCGCATTGATCACCGGGGTGGTGACGGGCGGTCTGGCCGTCGCCGCGTACGTCGCTCTGGTGCGCTACCTGGAGGGCCGCCGCAGGCCGCAGGAGCTCGCACTGGACCGGGCGCGGCCGGAACTGCGCCAGGGGGCCCTGCTCGGACTGGGCCTCTTCTCCGTCACGATCGCGTCGGTCGCCCTGGTCGGCGGCTACCACGTCCAGGGCTGGGGCTCGATCGGCGGTGCGCTGACCACCCTGGGGTTGATGAGCTGCCTGTCGGTGACCGAGGAACTGGCCTTCCGGGGCGCGCTGTTCCGGGTGCTGGAGGAGAGGGCGGGGACGTACGGGGCGGTGGCCGTCTCGGGGCTCGCCTTCGGCACCCTGCACCTGGTCAACAAGGACGCGACGGTCTGGGGCGCGCTGGCCATCGCCGTCGAGGCGGGGCTGATGTTCGGAGCGATCTATGCCGCCACCCGCTCGCTGTGGCTGGTGATCGGCGTGCACCTGGCCTGGAACACGGCGGAGCAGGGCATCTTCGGCACCGCCGTCTCGGGCTCCGGCACCGGCACCGGAGGCCTGCTGGACGCCTCGGTCAGCGGCCCCGACATCTTGTCCGGCGGGGCCTTCGGTCCGGAGGCCAGCATCTTCGCCATCCTGGTGTGCGCCGTACCCACCGTGCTGTTCCTGCGGGCCGCCAAGCGCAGGGGCCGCATCCACGGGCCCGGCGAGTCGGCGCGGGCACGGTGGACCGACCAGGCAGGTCGGGCCGACGGCGCAGGTCGGGCGGAAGAGGCACGGCACGGCTGAAGGGGCACGGCACGGATGGAGGGGCTCCGCCCCGTGTCGCACGGGCGGAGCCCCTCCAGCCGTCGGATCGGGCCCGAACTCTCAGCGGTCGCAGTACTGCGGCGCCTCGTCGGCGTTTTCGGCCGTCACCATGGTGAGCGGGATGGCGGTGATCTTGTCCGTCGTCTTCCCGTTCCCCGGCCCCTCCCCGTCCAGCAGGGCGAGAGTCCGGGTGACCGCCGTCTCGCCGATGACCTTCGGCGAGTTGGCCACCGTGGCGGAGAGCCTGCCGTCGCGGATCGCGGCCAGCCCGGCGTCCGTACCGTTCTCGGTGACGATCCTGACGTCGTGCGCGCCCGCCGCGTCGAAGGTCTTGCGGACGGCGAGGGCCATCTCCTCGTTGGCCACGAACGCGTAGTCCAGGTCGGGGTGGGCCTGGATCATGTTCTGTGCCACGTCCTGTGCCTTGACCGGGTTGAACATGGCCGGCTGGTTCGCCACCACTTCGGCGTTGGCCGGCAGCGCTTCCGTGAAGCCGGACACCATGAAGTCGGAGGCCGCCCCCGGCGCCCCGGCGACGACACCGACCCGCACGGGCTTCCCGCCCGCGTCCTTCGCGACCCACCCGGCGTCCAGCTCACCGAGCCGGTGGAGGTCCACGACGGCGGCTCCGAGGATGCCGGAGACGTCCTCGGTGGCGACCGAGGTGAGATAGATCGGTACGCCTGCGGACTTGGCGCGGGCGACCGCCCCTTCCAGGGCGTCGACGTTGACGGTCTGCACGACGAGCGCGTCCACCCCGCGCGTGATCATGTCCTCGATGTTGGAGAGCTCCTTGCCCGCCTCCTGCTGGGAGTTGGCCAGCAGAAGACGTGCACCGGAACCCTTCGCCGTCCGTTCCACGGCCTTCTGCAGGCAGGTGGCGAACTCGCTGGTGTCACCGTTGACGAAGCCCAGGGTGACGTTCGGGCCGTCACCCTCCTTCGCCCCGGTTCCGCTGCCGCAGCCACCCAGGGCCGCAGTGGCCACGAGGGCCGCCAGTGCGGCCCGTGCGCCGCGGGTACGTACGGAAAGTCTCATCAGGAGCCCTTCGTTGTCGCCGGGAGGGGAAGACCGGTCCGGGGCAGACGCGCCGGGGGATCGGAAAGGCGATCAGAAGGGCTGGACCATCGTCTCCAGCACATGCTGGGTGAGGCCGGCATGGTCGAAGTCCTCCTTGCCGGTGGGGTCGATCTCCCATTCGCCGATGGCGACCGACGACTCCACGACGAGCCTGCAGCGTTCGTAGCGGCGCTCGGTGTACCGGCGGAACGCCTCCTCGGGGCTGTCCTGCGCCACCAGGCACTCGGCGAGGACGACTCCGTCCTCGACGGCCTGCGCCGCGCCCTGGCCCAGGTGCGGGGTCACCGCGTGGACCGCGTCACCGATCAGGACGATCCGGTCGCGGTGCCAGGGGGCGGGTGCGATGAGCCACTCCTCGGGCCGGAACACGATGGCGGCCGGGTCTGTGACGTACGTGTCGCGGACGTGGCCGGCCAGCCCGCCGAACGGGGCCAGCAGTTCCCGCAGGACCTTGTCCATCTGGTCCTGCTCCAGCCAACGGCCCTGCTCCCAAACGGTGTTGAAGAAGAAGTACGCCAACTCCGGGCCGATCGGCACGAAGCCCGCCATGCCGGTGGGGCCGTGCTGGAGGATGATGCGGTCGATCTCGGGGATGCGGGGGATGTTGAGGCGGAACGCGGACTGCCCGATGTAGACCGGGGCCAGGTCCTCTCCCAGGACGTACGGGCGGACCTTCGAGTACACGCCGTCCGCGCCGACGACGAAGTCCACCCGGCCGCTGGTGCCGTCGGTGTACGTCACATCGACGCCGTCGGGGCCGTTGACGAGCTCCGTGAAGGTCTTGGCGTACTCGATCGTCACCCCGGCCCCCCGCGCCCGGTCGGTGAGAATGCGGTGCAGCTGCGGGCGGGTGAGGCCGTTCATCGGCGGCAGTTCGGAGCCGGCGATCCGGGCCCCCGGCATCTCCCGCACCAGATTGCCGTCCACGTCGTGCACCTGGCCCCACGCCGTGGTCGCGTACCCCACGGCCAGGCACGCCTCGGCGCAGCCGATCGCGTCGAGTGCGCGCAGGGCGTTCACCGGCTGGATGATGCCGACGCCGTACACGGACGAGTGCAGGTCCTCGTGCAGTTCCACGACGTTCACGTCGTATCCCGACTCCCGCAGCGCGACGGCGGTGGACAGGCCACCGATCCCGCCGCCGACCACCAGAACGGTTCCTCGGCTCATTTCGACCACCCGGTATCTCGTAGGACCGGGCCCGGTGCGGGGAGCACCGGGCCGATGAGTGGCGAACGTAACGGCCGGAAAGGAAATGGGGAAGGAAAGGCGGGTGCATATTTAGTTTGCACTCCCGTCGCCTTCCCGGACGGTCTGTGATGCGCTCCCGAAATTCATCGGACCGTCACCGGCTCCTCGGTCGGCCCGGGTCGGCCGCCGATCGGAGCCGGCTGGGCGAGGGAGATCCGTCATGACATTCAGGGGTTCTGAGCTGCGGTGATGTGAGTCGCTGTGCTCCGTTCGGTGTTCGGCGTGAACGAGATGCCCCGTAGGAGGGTGCGCAGTGTCGGATTCCCTCCCTTCTTGCAGAATTCCTTGCCGGTATTTCTGGACGGATGCACGATGGAGGGAAATCGGAGTGTCCCCGGAATTCGGTGGCGGGCAGGATTTTCACCCCGTCCAGGAATGGGCGCCGGGCTGGGCGTGCGCGCGTCGGCCACCGGCGGTCTCTGTACGGTCGGGTGGACCGCCCGCGCGCGCCGGGCCCGACGGACCGACCGGGAGACCATGTGGAGCCCCGCACGCTCGACACCCTGGACCTGAAGTTGCTGCAGGCGCTGGAACTCGACGGGCGGGCCCCCTTCAGCCGGATCGCCCACGTCCTCGGGGTCTCCGACCAGACGGCCGCGCGTCGGTTCAGGCGGTTGCGGAGCGCGGCGGGGCTGCGGGTGGTCGGCATGGCCGACGACAGCCGCCTCGGCCGGACCGGCTGGATCGTGCGGCTCGGCTGCGCCGACGACTCGGCGCCCGCGTTGGCGGCGGCGCTCGCCCGGCGGCCCGACACCCACTACATCGACCTGGTCGCCGACGGGTCCGAGGTCGTCTGCGCGATCCGACCCAAAAGCGACCGCGAGCGCGACGAACTGTTCCTGGAACGCATCAGGCGCACCCCGCACGTCACCTCGGTCACCGCCCACTGCGTACTGCACTCCTACTACGGCAACGCCCTCGGCTGGCTGAGGAAGATCAGTGCGCTCGACGCGGAGGAGGAGTTGGAGCTGCGTACCGTACCGCCGGCCCTCCCTTCGACGGCCGTCGAGCTGGAACCGGCCGACGAGGCCATGCTCGCCGCGCTCTCCCGGGACGGCCGGGCCCCGCTCACCGAGCTCCAGTCGGTCACCGGTCAGTCCGAGGCATCCGTCAAACGGCGCCTGGAACGGCTGCGCTCCACCGGAGTGCTGTACATCGCCGTCGAGTACGACCACGTGCCCCTCGGGCGGGGCGTCGAGGCCCTGTGCTGGCTCACCGTCACCCCGCGCGACCTGGTCGAGGCGGGCCGGCTGGTGGCCCGGCACCCGGAGGTGCGGTTCGCGGGGGCGGTCACCGGCCGGACCAACCTCGTCGTCTCGGTGCTCTGCCGGACCACCGCCGACCTGTACGCGTTCGTGGGGGAGAAGATCGCCGGGCTGCCGGGGGTGCTCACGGCCGAGACCACCCTCACCCTCCGCCGGGTCAAGACGCTCGCCCCCCAGTAGCCTGCCCCGAAGGGCGGGGCCCGCCGGTCGGGGCATGTCACGTCGCGCGGCGCTGTCCTGTCACTCCTGCGGAGACACCCCCCCGACCGACCCGGAAGGCACCCGTCATGGCCCGTGCACCGATCGACGAAGCACTCGCCCGGTTCCAGGAGCATCACGCGGCCCTGTTCGGCATCGCGTACCGCATGTTCGGCAGCGCGGCGGACGCCGAGGACATGCTCCAGGACACCTGGCTGGCCTGGAGCAAGGTCGACCACGCCCGGATCGACAACCCCGGCGCCTACCTGGCCCGTACGATCACCAACCTCTCGCTCAACCGGCTGACCTCGGCGACCGTGCGGCGGGAGGCGTACGTCGGGCCGTGGCTGCCCGAGCCACTGGTCACCACGCCCGACGCGAGCGACGCGGTGGAGCGGGCGGAGGCGATCTCGCTGGCGATGCTGGTGGTGCTGGAGTCGTTGTCGCCGCTGGAACGGGCGGTCTTCGTCCTCAAGGAGGTCTTCGGCTATCCGTACGCGGAGATCGCCGCGATGATCGACCGCACGGAAGGGGCGGTACGCCAGGCCGGCAGCAGGGCGCGTTCGCACGTACGGGCGCGCCGGCCGCGTTACGAGGCGGCACCGGAGGTGCGCCGCAAGGTCACCGACGAGTTCCTGGCGGCGTGCGTCGGCGGCGACCTGAACCGGGTACTGGGGATGCTGGCGCCCGACGTGACCGTCTGGTCGGACGGCGGGGGCAAAGTCCAGGCCGCCCTGCGGCCGATCCGGGGTGCGGACAAGGTGGCCCGCTGGCTGCTGGGTGTGATGTCCGCGCCGCTGCCAGACACGGGGTACCACCGGGTCGACGTGAACGGCGAGCCCGGTCTGCTGGTCACCGTGGCGGGGGTCACCGACGACGTCCTCGTCCTGGAGACGGCCCCTTCCGGCATCGTGGGCATCCGGGTGGTCCGCAACCCCGACAAACTGGAGCGGGTGCCCCTGCCGGATCTGCCGGAACTGCCCGACCGGCCGTTCCGGCCGCGCGGCTGACGCGCCGGGCCGACGTGGTGGTCAGGACTCCTGGAGCGGCTTGGCCATGCAGATGCTGTTCTCGTACGTCCGGTAGTGGCCGAACTTCTCGCAGACCGTGTAGCCGCTCGACGTGTACAGCGCGATGGCCTCGGGCTGCTTGTTGCCCGTCTCCAGGACCATGCGCGTGCGGCCCGCGGTGCGGGCGTCCTCCTCCAGCAGGCCGAGGATGCGGCGGGCGAGACCTTGGCCACGTCCCTCACGTATGACGAACATCCGCTTGACCTCGGCGTCGCCGTCGGAGTACCCCTCCTCGTTCTGCTCCATGGCGCGCCAGCCGCCGGTCGCCACCGGGCGCTCCCGCTCGTCGTAGGCGAGCAGGTACAGGCCGTTGGGGGGCTCGAACATGGTGGGATCGAGGTGGGTCTGGTCGCCGCCGTCCTGGTACCGCTCGATGTATTCGAGCTGGACCTCGTCGTTGAGCTTGACGGCGTCAGGGTGGTCGTACGACCGGCGCTGGATATTCACGCAGGTAAGCGTACATATGTACGGGCCCGCGTTTGGGTACTGTTTCGGGGTGCTTACCGTCACCAGCGTCAACGTGAATGGGCTCCGCGCCGCCGCGAAGAAGGGCTTCGTTCCCTGGCTCGCGGAGACCGGGGCCGACGTCGTCTGCCTCCAGGAAGTACGGGCCGAGGCGGCCCAGCTTCCGGAGGAGGTTCGGGACCCCGAGGGCTGGCACGTGGTGCACGCACCGGCCGCCGCCAAGGGGCGTGCGGGCGTCTCCCTCTACTCCCGGCGTGCGCCGGAGCGCACCCAGATCGGCTTCGGCGGCTTCGGGATCGAAGGAGCCGAGGAATTCGATTTGAGCGGCCGGTACGCCGAGATCGACCTCCCGGGCGTCACCGTCGCCAGCCTGTACCTGCCCTCCGGCGAGGTCGGAACCGAGCGGCAGGAGGAGAAGGAGCGCTTCATGGCGGCCTTCCTCCCCTACCTGGCCGGGCTCAAGGAGCGCGCCGCCGCCGAGGGGCGCGAGGTCGTCGTCTGCGGCGACTGGAACATCGCCCACCAGGAGGCCGACCTCAAGAACTGGAAGTCGAACCGGAAGAACTCCGGCTTCCTCCCGGAGGAGCGGGAGTGGCTGACCCGGGTCTTCGAGGAGGCCGCGTACGTGGACGTGGTGCGCGCCCTCCACCCGGACCAGGAGGGGCCCTACTCCTGGTGGTCCTACCGGGGCCGTGCCTTCGACAACGACGCCGGGTGGCGGATCGACTACCAGGTGGCGACGCCCGGCCTCGCGGCCCGTGCGGTCAAGGCCTGGGTCGAGCGCGCGGAGACCCACCCGGAGCGGTGGAGCGACCACGCACCGGTGACGGTGGTGTACGAGCGGTAAGGAGCCGCAGTGCGAAGCCCCGTCCGGCTCTGTTCCCCGCCGTCGCGGGACGGGGCGGAGGCGGGGCGTCACACTTGCCGTACGCCGCTGGGCGGGACCAGCCTTTCTCGGCCCCCGCCCTCGGGCCGCAGGAACGCTGCGGGGCGCTTGCGGCGCTGACCAGGCGTGCTCCCTCCCCGACGAGACGTTGACCTTGCCGCTGGCGGCAGGGTTGCACGATGACCGGCATGAACAGCACCGCACCGCAGAGCAGCAGGATCGTCGCCGTCACCGGAGCCGGCACAGGCATCGGCCGGGCCACCGCCCGTGCCTTCGCCGCGGAGGGCGCCCACGTGGTCGCGATCGGACGGCGAAGCGCACCGCTCGAGGAGACCGCGGCCGGGCGGGACCGCATCACGCCACTGCCCGTCGACATCACCGCCGAGGGCGAGCCCGAGCGGATCGTCCAGGCCGTGTTGGAGGCGCACGGCCGATTGGATGTGCTGGTCAACAACGCCGGCATCGTGCGCAGCGGTGCCCTCGGCACGCTGACGCCGGAGAAGATCGCGGCTCAGCTCGCCACCAACCTCGTCGCCCCGATCCTGCTGGCCCAGGCTGCGCTGCCGCTCCTGGAGACACCGGGCGGAGTGATCGTCAATGTCAGTACGTCGGTGGGACAGCGGGCTTGGCCAGGCAACTCGGTCTACGCGGCGACCAAGGCCGCTCTGGAACTGCTGACCCGCAGTTGGGCGGTCGAGCTGGCACCACACGGCGTCCGGGTGGTGGCGGTCGCTCCCGGTGCGATCGAAACCCCTATCGGCGAGCACCAGGGCCTGACGCCGGAACGGGTGGCCGCAGTGCGGGAGTGGCAGCTGGCGCACACTCCGCTGGCCCGGATCGGCCGCCCCGAGGAGGTGGCCTGGGCGATCACCCAGCTTGCCGCACCGGCTGCCTCGTTCGTCACCGGAGTGGTGTTCCCGGTCGACGGCGGAGCGGTTGTGGCGTGATAGGAGTTGCCCGGGAGGTGGAACGGGTGCGGATCGGTGAGCTGGCCAGGGCAACGGGGACGACCGCTCGTGCGTTGCGGCACTACGAGCAGGCCGGGCTGATCTCCTCCGAACGGGCCTGTAACGGCTACCGCATCTACGACGAGCGGGCCGTGGTGCGGGTCCGCAACATCCGCCACCTGCTGGCTGCCGGGCTCACCCTGGACGACGTGCGCGTGTTCCTGCCATGCCTGGACGGCGACGTGGCTGCCGGACCGCCCTCCGACAAGGGCCTGCGGGTCGCGCTGGAACGGCTGGCGGTCCTCAACGAACGGATCGCCGCCCAGACCGAAGCCCGCGACCGGCTGGAAGCCGCACTCCGGGAGAGGAACGGCGATGGGATCCGCCCGGTGGCCTGATCAGTCGTCTCACTGCGAAGGGGCGAAGAACCGGCGGAGCGAGATGAGACTCGCTCCCCGTGCACCACACGCGGCGGCTACGGATCGGACACCTTCCGGATCACCGCGCCGCCCCCGTAACCGGGGTTGGGCCTCCTGCGGGCGTGAGCCCCAACTCGTCTGCGTATGGCTGACGTTGCACCGGTCGAGCGCCTCCCGGACTGTCAGCCCCGGTTCCACCCGAACGAGCGTGATGTCGTAGGTCACCGGCTTGCCGTGGGCTTCCCGCCGCCCGCCGTCCACTCCGTGTCCGGGCCGGGCAGTCGCCCGGCGGTGTCGTCGTCGTTCTCCCGCAGTCGCCGGTCCAGGGCCATCGAGAGCTCCGCGTCCATCACCGCGCGTGCCAGTGGGCGGAGTTTGTCGATGGGGCTGTCCGCCGCGTGCACCTGGATGACCCTGACGAAGATCTCGGCCAGTGCTTCGGCGTGCTCGCGGATGCGACGACCGGTGGAGAGCACGGTGGCCAACGGAACGCCCTCGTGCACCAGTTCGGCCGATACCTCCAACAGGCGACGGCTGATGTGCACGATCTCGTCGCCGTCGGTGGCGAGATAGCCGAGATCGAGGGCGGTGGCGAGGTTCTCCGGTGTGACTTCGCCCTCGAAATAGTCGGCGAGTTGCTCCGGAGTGAGCCGGACCGGGGTCTCCTCGGTGGGCTCGCCCAGTCCCAGGACCTCGGCGACGTCGCGCCCGCTCTCGAAGGTGGCGGCGAGGTCGGCGATGCCGTTGAGGGTGTGGCCGCGCTCCAACAGGCCGGTGATGGTGCGCAGTCGTGCCAGGTGGTGGCTGTCGTACCAGGTGATGCGTCCCTCGCGGCGGGGCGGTGGGATGAGCCCGCGCTCACGGTAGAAGCGGAGAGTCCGCACGGTGATGCCGGCCTCCTGGGCCAGCTCCTCCATGCGGTATTCGCGTTGCTCATGTCCTTCGGCCACAGAGCGAACCTTATGTCGTACCGCCGGTAACTTCCTTGTCCTGCCCTCTACCCATCGGTACGGGCCTGCTCTACCCTCCGAAAGGTGCCAGTGATTGCTGGCAGAGTCGTGACAACCGCGGGAGGCGGCGGCATGGCCCAGCACGAGCACGTACGGGTGGCGGTGATCGGATCCGGATTCGGGGGCCTCGGGGCCGCGGTCCGGCTGCGCCGCGAAGGCATCACCGATTTCGTCGTCCTGGAGCGGGCCGGCTCCGTGGGAGGTACCTGGCGCGACAACACGTACCCCGGGTGCGCCTGCGACGTGCCCTCGCACCTGTACTCCTTCTCCTTCGCGCCCAACTCCGAGTGGCCGCGCACCTTCTCCGGCCAGGAGCACATACGCGCGTACCTGGAGCGGGTGGCCGACACCTTCGGTCTCCGCCCGCACCTCAGGTTCAACCATGAGGTGGAGGTGATGCGTTGGGACACCGAGGCACTCAACTGGGTGATCGAGTGCGCCAACGGCACGACGATCGTCGCGGACGTCGTGGTCTCCGCGACCGGCCCGCTCTCCGACCCGAAGATGCCGGACGTCCCCGGCCTCGACACCTTCCCGGGCGAGGTCTTCCACTCCGCCCGCTGGAACCACGACTACGACCTGGCCGGCAAGCGCGTCGCGATGATCGGCACCGGCGCCTCCGCCATCCAGATAGTCCCCGCCATCCAGCCGAAGGTGGGGCGCCTCACGCTCTTCCAGCGCACCCCGCCCTGGGTGATGCCGCGCGTCGACCGGGCCATCGGGAAGGCCGAGCGGTGGCTGCACCGCACCGTCCCCGCCACCGGCACCGCCCGGCGCGGTCTGCTCTGGGGGATAAGGGAGTTGCAGGTCAGTGCCTTCACGAAGTACCCGGACGGGCTCGGACTGATCGAGTCCCTGGCGAAGGCGGGCATGGCGCGGGCCATCAAGGACCCGGCGCTGCGCGCCAAGCTCACCCCGGACTACCGCATCGGGTGCAAGCGCATCCTGCTCTCCAGCACCTACTATCCGGCGCTCGCCCGCCCCAACGTCGACGTCGTGGCCTCCGGCCTCGCCGAGGTGCGCGGATCGACGCTCGTCGCCTCGGACGGTACGGAGACCGAGGCCGACGCCATCGTCTTCGGCACCGGTTTCCACGTCACCGACATGCCGATCGCCGAACGGGTCGTCGGCGCGGACGGCATCACCCTCGCCGAGAGCTGGAAGACCGGGATGAGGTCGCTGCGCGGCGCCACCGCCGCCGGCTTCCCCAACTGGATGACGATCATCGGCCCGAACACCGGGCTCGGGAACTCCTCGATGATCCTGATGATCGAGTCCCAGCTGAACTACATGGCCGACTACCTGCGGCAGTTGAAGGTGCTCGGCACCGGCACCGCGCTCGCCGCCCGCCCCGCCGCGGTGGACGGCTGGAACGACCGCGTCCAGAAGCGGATGGAGCGCACCGTCTGGAACACCGGCGGCTGCACCAGCTGGTACCTGGACGAGAACGGCCGCAACACCACCGTCTGGCCCGGTACCACGGCCGACTTCCGCCGCGCCACCAGGTCAGTCGATCTGGCGGAGTACGACGTGATCCGCGCCCCCGCGACCGCACGGCCGCCTACGGTGGTCGCCCAGAGGTCCGGCGGGTCCGGGAAGCCCTCCCGGGGCCCGAAGGCAGCGCAGAGCACCGATCCCGCCGGACCCGACCGGCCCGTGACCGAGGAGGTCACCCGATGAGTTCACGACTCCCACGACAGCGTTCCGGGGGCCTCGTGCCCGTACCCGAGCGGACTCTCTTCGCCGTCTCCGCGGACGGCTCGCGCGTCCACGTCGAGGTGTACGGCCCCGAGGAGGCGCCCGCGGTCGTGCTCTCGCACGGCTGGACGTGCAGCACCCGGTTCTGGGCCGCGCAGATCGCCGACCTGGCGGTCGACCACCGGGTCATCGCCTACGACCAGCGCGGGCACGGCGGCAGCCCCGACGTGGGCCCCGGTGGACACAGCACCGACGCCCTCGCCGACGACCTGGAGGCGGTGCTCGCCGCCACCCTCGCGCCCGGCCGTAAGGCGGTGCTGGCGGGGCACTCCATGGGCGGGATGACGCTGATGGCCGCCGCCCGCCGCCCCCGGTTCCGGGAGCACGCCGCCGCAGTACTGCTCTGCAGCACCGGCAGCGGGCGGCTCGCGGAGGCGGCCCGGGTGTTCGGCGGGCCGAAGGCCGTGCGGACCGGCGGGACCTTGGCGCTCCTGCGGGCGGCCCTTCCGCTGGGGCCGGTCAGCCCGGTCACCCGGGCCCTGCTCAAGTACGCCACCATGGGGCCCGGCTCGTCGCCCGAGCGGGTGGACGTCTGCGCGCGCATCGTGCAGGCCTGTCCCCGCAAGGCCCGCGCCTCCTGGGGGCATGTGCTCTCGGACCTCGATCTGGACCGGGAGGTCCCGGAGCTGCGGGTGCCGGCCGCCGTGCTGGTGGGCCTGGAGGACCGGATGACCCCGCCCGCGCACGCCCGTGCGCTGGCGGCGGCGCTGCCGGACTTCCTCGGGCTCACCGAGCTGCCCGGAATGGGGCACATGACACCGCTCGAAGCGCCGGAAGCCGTCAGCGCGAAGATCCGTGAACTTGTCGCCGGTCACCTCACCGGGACCGCCACGAACGAGAAGGAGGACGTCGTATGAGCGCCGGTCGGAGTCTCGAAGGGCAGGTCGTCGTCGTCACCGGCGCGGCCCGCGGGGTGGGCGAGCTGCTCGCGCGCAAACTCTCCGCGCGCGGTGCCACGCTCGCCCTGGTCGGCCTGGAGCCGGAGGAGCTGAAGCAGGTCTCGGAGCGGCTGTACGGGGAGAGCGCCCACTGGTACGCGGACGTCACCGACCACGAGGCGATGGAGCAGGTGGCCCAGGAGGTGAAGGCCCGCTTCGGCAAGGTGGACGTGGTCGTCGCCAACGCCGGGGTCGCCACCGGGGGGCCGTTCGTCGACTCCGACCCGGTGGCCTGGCGGCGGGTCATCGAGGTCAACCTGATCGGCAGCGCGGTGACCGGCCGGGCGTTCCTGCCGGTACTGATGGAGAGCCGCGGCTACTTCCTCCAGATAGCGTCGCTCGCCGCGATCACCCCGGCGCCGATGATGAGCGCGTACTGCGCGTCGAAGTCGGGCGTCGAGGCGTTCGCGCACAGTCTGCGGGCCGAGGTCGGCTACCGGGGTGTGCGGGTCGGTGTCGGCTACCTCTCCTGGACCGACACCGACATGGTGCGCGGCGCCGACCAGGACGAGGTCATGCGGGAGTTGCGCGGCCGGCTACCCTGGCCCGCCAACCGGACGTACCCGCTCGGCCCGGCGGTCGACCGGATCGTGGCCGGTATCGAGCGGCGCTCCTCGCACGTCTACGCCCAGTGGTGGCTGCGCGGGATGCAGTCGGTGCGCGGGTACCTGCCCTCGCTCATCGGCACGGTCGGGGCCCGCGAGATGAAACGGTTCGCCTCCCGGCTCGACGCCATCCCGAAGGGGTTGGTCGGAGCGGGCGGCGCGGCTGACACGGAGGCGCGCGCGCCCCGCCGATGACCGGTCGGCACGCTGGTCGAAAGGCGACCGGAACCCTGCGTCATTGATCAAAATGCGCCGTATGTCCGGCCGTGCGAGGCTGAGCGAGGCCGCTCCTCACGGGGCGGTCTCCCCAGGCCCCACGCATCCCACAGGAGTGAACAGCATGGGTATCGCAGACCAGTTCAAGGACAAGGCGCAGCAACTCGCCGACCAGGCCAAGCAGAAGTCCGGCCAGGGCAAGGACGCCGCGCGCGACCGCGCCAAGGGCGCCGGCGACCGGGACGACGAGAAGTCGGGTCTGGGCGACCGCGCCGACGGTGCGGCCGACAAGGCCCGCGAGCGCTTTGACCGTTGACGGCCTGAGGTCCTGACCGGCCCCGGCCGGTGAGTACGTGCGAAGAGGCGCATCCGGACGACAGGATGCGCCTCTTCGGCGTGCCCGGTGCGTGCCCGGTGCGTGTCCGGTGCGCGCCTGGTGCGTGCCCGACACGGGCCGGTGCGGGGCCGTGACCCCGCCCCCCCCGGCCGCGCTCACGCCGGCCCGGGGGGCCGCCTCATCTCGGCGGCAGCGTCGGCCTGCGCAGGTCCGGTACCGCGTCGTACGTCGGCGGGGTCGCCGCCGGCTGCTTCTCCAGCAGCTCCAGCGCGAGACGCACCGCGTCGTCCAGCACCGCGTGCCGGCCCTCCGCCCAGTCCAGCGGTGTGCGCAGCGCCTCGATGTCCGGTTCGACGCCGTGGTTCTCGACCGACCAGCCGTACGTGTCGAACCAGGCGGCGTTCATCGGCACCGTGATCACCGTGCCGTCGCCCAGCCGGTGGCGTCCGGTCATGCCGACCACCCCGCCCCAGGTGCGCTGCCCGACGACAGGGCCCAGCTTCAGCAGCCGGAACGCGGCGGTGATCATGTCTCCGTCCGAGGAGGTGGCCTCGTCCGCGAGCGCCACCACGGGACCGCGTGGCGCGTTCGAGGCGTACGAGACGGCCTGGGCGTTGCGGGTCAGGTCCCAGCCGAGGATCTTGCGGGTCAGTTTCTCCACCACCAGCTCGCTGATGTGGCCGCCCGCGTTGCCGCGTACGTCCACGATGAGGGCCGGACGGGACACCTCCATCCGCAGGTCCCGGTTGAACTGCGCCCAGCCGGAGCCGCCGAGGTCCGGGATGTGCAGGTAGCCGCACTTGCCACCGCTCAACTCCCGCACGACCTCGCGGCGTTTGGCGACCCAATCCTGGTAGCGCAGCGGTCGTTCGTCCACCAGCGGCATGATCGCGACACGGCGCGGGCGTCCCTGTCCGCCCGGCGGGAGGAACGTCAGCTCGACCGTGGTGCCGCCCGCCGCCGTCAGCAGCGGGTAGGGGCCGGTGAGCGGGTCCACCGGGCGGCCGTCCACGTGGGTGAGGACCGCGCCCTCCCGGATGCCCGTACCGGCGAGCGGGGAGCGGGCCTTGGAGTCGGAGGAGTCGCCGGGCAGGACGCGCCGGACGGTCCAGGCCCCGTCCCGGCAGACGAGGTTGGCGCCGAGCAGGCCGATCGCCCGCTGGTAGTGCGGGGGGCCCTCGTTGCGGCGGGCGGGGGAGACGTACGCGTGCGAGGTGCCCAGCTCGCCCAGGACTTCGCGGAGCAGATCGGCGAACTCGTCGGGGGAGGAGACGCGTTCGACGAGCGGACGGTACTGGTCGAGCACCCCCGACCAGTCGATGCCGCACATGTCCGGCTCCCAGAAGTAGGAGCGGATGATGCGCCCCGCCTCGTCGTACGCCTGCCGCCACTCCGCCGCCGGGTCCACCTCGTGCAGGATGCGGCGCAGGTCGAGGTAGGTGGTGGAGTCGCTGTCGCCGGACTCGTTGGACGGGACGGCCCGCAACTCCCCGTCGTCCATGACGACCAGCCGGGTCGCGTCGCCGCTGACCGCGAACCAGTCGAGGTGGTCGACGAGTTCGGTCCTGCGGGCCTTGGCGATGTTGAAGTGCTCCAGCGTGGGGCGGCCCGACATGTCCGCCGGGTTGGCGAAGGTCTCACCCAGCGCCCCGGAGATGGGCCACCGCAGCCAGACCAGCCCGCCCCCGGCGACCGGGCGCAGCGCGGAGTACTTCGAGGCCGCGACCGGGAACGGCGCCACCCGGTTCTCCAGGCCCTCGAACTCGACGGTGACCGGCGCCGTGCCCTCGGTCGTACCGGTGTCCGTGAGGTCCAGCGGGTCGAGCCCGCCCGCCGCCGGGCGGCCGTCGGGCGAGAGCGCGAACGGCGACGGGGTCGCGGAGGAGAGCGGCACCAGGTACGGGCGGCAGCCCAGCGGGAACGAGAGGTCGCCGGTGTGGACGTCGTACACCGGGTCGAAGCCGCGCCAGGAGAGGAACGCGAGGTACCGGCCGTCCTCCGTGAACACCGGGTTCTCGTCCTCGAACCGGCCGTTGGTGACGTCCACGATCACCGGAGCGCCGGGGCCGGAGATCCGGGCCAGCTTGATCTGCCGCAGCGAACGGCCGATGCCCGGGTGCGACCAGGTGAGCCAGGCGCCGTCCGGCGAGAAGGCCAGGTCGCGTACGGGGCCGTTGACGGAGCGGATGAGCTCCGTGACCTCGGCCTCGGTGACCTCGGCGGGAGGCGCCGGGGGAGCCGGTGCGGAGGTGTCCGTCTCCGTGCCCGCCGTCTCCGTGCCCGCCGCTTCCGTGCCCGCCGCTTCCGCGCCCGCCGCTTCCGCGCCCGCCGTCTCCGTGCCCGCCGTCCCGGGAGTTTCTCCCGCGGTCTCTCCTCCCGCGGTCTCTCCTCCCGGCGTCTCCCCTCCTGACGTCTCGGCGAGTGCGGCCACCGCCGTCTCCGCGACCTCCTCGGCCCTCTCGGCGACCCCCTCGGCCCGTGCGCGGAACACGTCCGCCCGGGTGGACCCGCCCGGTCCCGAACCTGGCGGCTCGGTGGCGTCCGCCGGTTCGCCGTCCGTCGGTGTGCCCGCCGCGGTGGCGTCCGCCCCGGCCGGGTCCGTCGTGTCCAGGAGCAGCAGCCTGCCGTCGTCCGAGGCGATGGCGAGGCGTTCGCCCTCCGGGTCGGAGACCATCTCCAGCACCCGGCCCAGTTGTCCGGAGGCGAGGCGTCGGGTGGGGCGGTCGCCGGTGGCGCGGGGCAGGGCGGAGATCTCCACCGCGTCCTCGCCGTCCGCGTCGGTGACGTACGCGACCTGGCCGCCGCTGCCGAGCATCTCCGGCAGCCGGACCCGTACCCCCGGGGTGTCGCTGATGGTGCGGGCGGGGCCGTCGCGGTGGGTGAGCCAGTACAGCGAGCCGCGCACGTTGACCGCGCTCGCCCGGCCGGTCTCGTCCACCGAGAGCGAGCCGACGTGGCTGGCGGCGGGCACCTGGTACGTACGGCGTCCGGTGCGCGGGCCGCCGAGCCGTACCTCCAGCTTCCGGGGGGTGGCGGCCGGGTCCTCCAGATCGCCGGCCAGCCAGAGATCACCGGCGCACTGGTAGACGACGCGGGTGCCGTCGCTGGAGGCGTGGCGGGCGTAGAAGGCGTCGTGGTCGGTGTGGCGGCGCAGGTCGGTGCCGTCCATCAGGCAGGAGTAGAGGTTGCCGACCCCCTCGTGGTCGGAGAGGAACGCGATCCGCCGGCCGACGAACATCGGGGTGTCGAGATGCCCCACGATGTCCGGCAGCAGCCGCTGACCGTGCAGCCAGAGCCGCCCGGTCGCGCCGCCCCGGTACCGCTTCCAGGCGGCCGGTTCGTGCGGCGGGGTCCCGGTGAGCAGCAGGGTGCGGCGCTCGCCGTCGATGTCGGCGACGGCGATGTCGGAGACCGGGCCCCAGGGCAGACGCCCGCCGGGGGAGCCGTCGGTGGGCACGCTGTAGGCCCAGGAGAAGTAGGAGAACGGCTGGCGGTGCGAGGAGACGGCCAGGATCTGCGCGCCGTCGCCGGTGTCGGGGGTCCAGCCGCAGACCCGGGCGTCGGTCGAGCCCCAGTAGGTGAGGCGGCGCGCCGGTCCGCCGTCGACGGGGGCGAGGTGGATCTCGGGGTCGAGCGTGCGCCAGGTCGTGTAGGCGATGCGGCTGCCGTCGGGGGAGAAGCGCGGGTGGCTGACCCGGGTGCGGTCGGCGGTCAGTCGCCACGCGCGGCCGGGCCGGTGCCCGGCGGCGGCGAGGGGGGCGACCCAGAGATCGTCCTCGGCCGCGAAACAGAGCAAGTCCTGGTGGAGGTGCGGGAAACGGAGATACGCGACGTCGTCACTCACCCCACCCATGCTTTCGGTGCGCGGGGCCCGGGGCAACTCGTGACGCGGAAAACGTGTGGCACACCCCACAAGCGAAACGGTCCCGTTTCGCTTGGCGGT